>NZ_JAGGQY010000050.1:0-54307 GCF_018613105.1 Bacillus sp. ISL-77 | reverse complement strand
CTACTCTAACGGGTACAGTTTATATCATTGTTTTACCTTTTAATAAGGGGGAAGAGCATGTATAAGGTATTGTTAGTAGATGATGAAAGAATCATTACTGAAGGAATGTCAAAGGTCATTAATTGGGAGTCAATTGGCACTAATTTAATTGGTACAGCAAGAAATGGGATTGAGGCCTACAGTATCATTGAGCAACAACAGCCAGATATCGTGATTAGTGATATTAAAATGCCTGGTATGAATGGTCTCGAGTTAGTGGCAAAGGTTCATAGCGTATTTCCCGAAATACGATTTATTTTGTTATCAGGCTTCAGTGAATTTGATTTCGCAAAACAAGCGATGCAATACGGAGTGAAGCATTATCTATTAAAACCTTGTAATGAAAATACGATTATGGATGCAGTATCCGAAATTTGTGAGGATTTTATACAAAAACAAAATCGAGAACAATTTATTCAGAAAATGAAAGGAACGCTAGAAAGTGTTCTTCCCTATGCCAAAGAACAGCTGCTGAAAGAATTTATTACCAATCATTATGAAAATAAAGATCTAGAGCATTATCAAAAGCTTTTTAATTTCGATTTAAATACTCCAAGCGTCAGGCTTGTGTTATTCCAGCTAGAGGGGAATTTTGAATTTGAACACATGTTTGCACTCAAAAATATTGCTGAACATATTTTTGATTCATATATTATTAGTTGTACAGTAGGGGAAACAATCTTATTTCTAATTGAGGATTATTGTGAATATCCTAAACTTCACTCTCAAATCGAAAAAATAAAAAAAACATTCTTTCAATATTACCAAATTGATTCTACAGTCGCCATTAGTGGTACAGGCAAAATTAGTAATGCGAATAAGCTATATAATGAAGCACTTGACTGTTTAACTTATCGCTTTTATTTAGGAGAAGGCGGCATCATTACAGAGAAAGACATTGCCTATCAAACCTCTGCTGATGAAATAGAATTCTATTATGATGACCAAACCTTCTGTCGATTAGTAAAATCTGGCTCCTGGGAGGATGTTAACAAAGATATACAGTCGTTTTTTAATCATTTAATAGATTTAAGGCTTGATATCAATATCACGAAGTCTTATGTCATCCAATTATTTAATGCCATGATACGTTTATGCGAATCTAAAAAAATGAATACATATTTAACAAAATTAACGCTTCTCTTAGATATAGACACGATTCAAAATTTGAAAACCTTTTTTGAAAGCGTTGCCCAAGAAATTACTTTATCATTCTTTAATCAAAACAATAATAAACATTCAACGATTATCAAGAAAGTCATCGAGACAATTGAAAAGTATATTAGTAATCAAAATTTATCTTTGCATTGGGTTGCAAATGAAATGTTATATATGAACGCAGATTATCTTGGGAAACTTTTTAAGAAAGAAACAGGTGAAAAGTTTTCAAATTATATAACGAGATTAAGAATTGAGTTAGCGATTAATTTGATAGAAAAGGAAAATGATGTAAAGGTATTTGAAATTGCTGAAAAAATTGGTTATGGTGAAAACCCTCAATATTTTAGTCAAGTATTTAAAAAACATACAGGATATACTCCATCAGAATACAAGAGAGAGTCCTTACAAGGGTTGTAAAAAATAGTAAAAGGGGAAAAAAACGATGAAAAAACTATTGTTTTCAACTTTATCCCTAGTAATGGTATTTTTCGCTGGTGGTTGTGGAAAATTCAATCTAGCAGATTCTGCAGAAAGTAAAGGTAAAGAGGAAATCACTATAAGAATTGCCTGGTGGGGCGAACATCCACGACATGATTATACCTTGGAAGTAATAGAATTGTTTGAGAAAAAATATCCAAATATTAATGTTGAGCCTTTATATGCAAATTGGGACGATTATTGGAAACGATTAGCCCCGATGGCAGCGGGTAATCAACTACCTGACATTATTCAAATGGATTTGCTATATCTTAGGACATACAGTGAAAATCACTTGCTTGAAGATTTAACCCCATATATTAATCAAGAAACGATTAAAACAGAAACAATCAGTGAGGGAATTCTCACTGGCGGGAAAATCGGCGGAAATTTGTATGGTTTTCCATTAGGATTAAATGCACCAGCAATCGTCGTGGATCCAAATTTACTTTCTTCAGATGTGGCTAATTATCCGAAAGCTAATTGGACATGGAGCGATTTTGAAGAAATTGTTTTACAAGTTCACAAAGAAAAGCAAATTTATGGTACAAACGGTATGAAATCCCCTGATGTGTTCTTCTCGTATTACTTACGTACTAAAGGAATGAATTTATATAATAATTCTGGAACTGGATTAGGTTATGAGAATGATCAATTGTTTATTGATTATTTCAAGATGCAATTAAGACTACTGGAAAATGGTGCGTTTCCAAGAACGGATGTTACAGAACAGATAAAAGCAATAGAGGATGAGTTATTAGTAAAGCAACAATCACCGATGCAATGGGTATATTCCAACCAATATTTTGGCTTTTTGGAAGCAACAAACCGTCAGCTAGATCTTATTCCTCCTCCAGGTCCAGGACAAGAGTTGGGGCTTACCGTGAAGCCTAGTATGCTTTTTTCAATGTCAGATAGTTCAAAGCATAAAGAGGCGGCTGCTAAATTTATTAATTTCTTTATAAATGATATTCAAGCAAATAGACTAATAAAAGGTGAAAGAGGAGTTCCCATTTCTACGCATGTAATAGAAAAAATAGATAATGATTTAACAGATATCCAGAAAAAGGTATTCGACTATGTAAATAATGTAAGAAATACAAACCAAAATGTTGAAAAAGCAGATCCCCTTGGCAGTATAGAGGTAGTGAAAATATTACAAGATGTTTCGGAACGAATATTGTTTAAAAAAATTTCACCTGAAGAAGGGGCGCAAATATTTAGAACAGAAGCTAACAAAATCCTTTCAAACAAAAACTAACCTATCCACCAAGATGAAAGCTCCCTTGAACCATGCACTGATCAGCATGGTTCAAGGGAGCTTTTCTATTTCTAATTAAATGTCTGATTTTTAAACAAACAAAGCGGAAAATTGGATTCAGACTATTTTGATTTCATTGCATAATTAGAAATGTAAACACTTACATAAAAGTTTGAAAAAAGAAGGGGGAAGTAATAAATGAAGAAATTTTTAGTGTTATTGTTTACTTTTGTTATGGTTTTTTCATTAGCAGCATGTAACAGCAGTAGTACATCAAGCGGTGAAGAATCTAAACCTAAAGAAGACAAAAAAGATGAACAAGTAACTCTTCGCATAGCATGGTGGGGCTCTCAACCGCGACATGATTATACTCTTGAAATTATTAAAATGTATGAAGAAAAAAATCCTAATGTAAAGATTGAAGCAGAATATGCAGCCTGGGATGACTACTGGAAGAAGCTAGCTCCACAAGCAGCAGCAAATGAGCTTCCAGATATTATTCAAATGGATTTATCATACTTTTCACAGTATGCCCAAAATAATCAAATTGCTGATTTAACTCCATATTTGGATAAACAAATCAATACAAAAGATATTAGTGAAAACATCATTGATGGCGGTAAACTTGGCGACAAGCTATATGGTATTAACGCTGGTGTAAACGTTGTTGGTTTCCATCATGATCCAGCAATACTTAAAAAAGCTGGTGTAGATTCTATACCTGAAAATTGGACTTGGGACGATTACAAAGAAATCGCAGCAAAAGCAAAAGACGCTGGCCTATTTATGGATACTAGTATGAAGGCTGATGTATTTTTCAACTACTATTTAAGAACAGAAGGTAAGTCATTATATAGCAAAGATGGAGCATCTCTAGGATATAAGGATGACAAGTTGTTCATCGATTTCTTTAATATGCGTTCTGATTTGATTAAGGACAAAGCAGTTCCAACTCCTGATTATTTAGCACAACTTAAAGGAATTGAAGATGATCCTGTTGTTACACAAAAGGCAATTGGTATCTGGCAATGGTCAAACCAGTTTGTTGGATTACAACAAGTTGCAAATAGAGAACTAGCTATCGCTCCAATGCCTGGTCCTGACAGCAAAGCTGGTTTATATTTAAAACCTAGTATGTTCTGGTCAGTTGGAAATAATTCGAAAAATAAAGAAGAAGCTGCAAAATTTATTGACTTCATGATCAATGATATCGAAGCTAACAAATTAAATCTAGGCGATCGTGGTGTTCCTGGTTCTTCAACTGTAAAAGAAGCATTAAAGCCGTTGCTTTCACCAGCACAAGTTCAGGTATTTGATTATGTGGATTGGACAGAAGGAAACAGCTCAGCATTCGATGGTCCAGACCCAGTTGGTGCCGGACAAGTGATTGAAACGCTTGACAGTTTAGCTGAACAAATGGCTTATGGAAATATATCAGTGAAAGATGCTGCAAAACAGTTTAGACAACAAGCTGAAAGTGTCTTAGCACAAAACAAAAAATAATTTCCACTTCGATAGCTGATCACTTTTTTAGATCAGCTATCGTCCTTCATCTTAGGAAATGAATCCAAAGCATAAGGAGATGAATAAATGAGTACACGTGTGATAAAGGAAAATATAAGAGCAGATATTACGATCCGCCCTGTTACCAAACGAAGCCGTGCCATCAAGGAAAACTTGACCGGATATGCGTTTATCAGTCCGTTTATTATTGGATTCCTTGCATTTACGTTAATTCCTATACTAGCATCTTTATATTTATCATTTACAAACTATAATCTATTTGCACCACCGACATGGATAGGATTTGATAACTACTTAAAAATGTTTACAGCGGACCCTCGCTATTGGCAATCATTAAAAGTTACACTCATCTATGTGGCTGCTGGGGTTCCTTTAAGACTCGCCTTCGCATTATTAATTGCCTTGATGTTAAATACAGCATCGAAAGCTGTTGGACTGTATCGCTCATTGTTCTATTTACCTTCACTTATCGGCGGCAGCGTTGCCGTTGCGATTATGTGGCGTAATGTTTTTGGTGATTTAGGTATTGTCAATATATTACTAGATACACTTGGGATCCCAATCGTTAAATGGTTTGGTAACCCGACTGCAGCGTTATGGATGCTCATCTTCTTGTCAGTATGGCAATTTGGTTCTTCGATGCTGATCTTCTTAGCTGGATTAAAAGGTATTCCAAAAAGTTATTATGAAGCAGCTAGCGTTGACGGAGCAAATGGAATACAGCAATTCTTCAAAATCACTCTTCCAATGCTAAGCCCAGTTATTCTATTCAATACGGTAATGCAAACTATTGCTGCATTTATGACATTTGTACCAGCGTTTATTATCTCTAAAGGTACAGGAGGCCCGTTAGACGGAACCCTTCTTTATTCATTATATTTATTCATCCAAGGTTTTGAGTTCTTTAATATGGGTTATGCTTCAGCAATGGCATGGATCATGCTTATTATCGTAGGAATATTAACAGTTATTATTTTTACAACATCAAAATACTGGGTTCACTATGAATCGGAAGGGGGCAAATAACAATGGCATCGAAGTTAAGATCACCAAGATGGTGGATATATCACATACTAGTGGGCGGTTTTGCATTATTAATGCTTTATCCTGTTATTTGGCTCCTAATGAGCTCATTTAAACCAAGTGACACGATTTTTATTACGGCAAAGTCACTAATTCCTGAAACTTGGATTTGGACAAACTTTGCAGAAGGTTGGAAAGGGATTGGCGGCAATTCATTTGGGGTGTTCATTAAAAATACAGCAATCCTGGTAGTAATTACCTTAATTGGTCAGGTAATCTCATCTGCTGTTATTGCCTTTGGATTTGCACGATTAGAGTTTAAAGGAAAAGCAATTTGGTTTGGAATCATGATGGTTACCTTAATGCTTCCACATGATGTGGTAATGGTACCGCAATATATCATTTTCTCAAAGCTTGGATGGCTTAACTCCATTAAACCACTTGCGATACCAGCATATTTTGGACATCCGTTCTTTATCTTCTTATTAGTTCAATTTATACGAACCATTCCAAGAGAACTAGATGAAGCAGCAATTATTGATGGCTGTGGTACCTTCAAGATCTTCTCGAAGATTATTTTGCCGTTGATACGACCAGCTTTAGCAACATCTGCGATTTTCTCATTCTATTGGACTTGGGAATCCCTATTAGGACCTGTACTATATTTAAATAGCCCATCAAAGTATACAGTTTCCATGGCTTTAAATATGTTCCTAAGTAATGAAACGGTATCTAACTGGGGCGCAATGTTTGCCATGTCTGTGGTTACCTTGATTCCTGTATTCGTTATTTTCTTCCTCTTCCAACGTCATGTTGTAGAAGGTATAAGTACCAGCGGATTGAAAGGGTAATATGTTGTTCAAAGGTATGATAATTAAAATACCAGACTATCTTAAACCTTTGCCACTTCGTACATGATTTAGATCTTAATCAGAAGTGGCAAAGACTATATCATATTGGAATTAAGGTTTTCAATGGAGTAAGGGGGATTATGAATGGAAACTTCTGCTTTTATGGGCGGTTTTTATAAGTTGTTTGAATGGATATCAAGACTAGCGTTCTTAAACATACTATGGATTTCTTTTTCACTTCTAGGTCTGGTCATCTTCGGTTTTTTTCCTGCAACGGTGGCAATGTTCTCGGTTGTCCGAAAATGGATGCTGGGAAAAGAGGATGTTTCTATTTTTAAGACATTTTGGAATGCATATAAACGGGAGTTTTTAAAGAGTAATCTTCTCGGCTTAATGATTTTTGCCATTGGAATTGTTTTGTACATAGATTTTCAGTTCATCCAAAATGCTGCCAATAGTTTCGTATCTATTCTTTATGTCCCATTTTTTATCATCACGTTCATTTTTATTTCAATGCTGTTTTATATCATTCCAATTTTTGTGCATTATGATATGAATATTAGTCAGGTAATTAAAAACTCCTTTTTTGTAATGATTATGAATCCACTCTCTACCTTTTATATGCTGATAGGCAGCTTTGGTATATGTTTTGCACTTTCCTATGCGCCGCCAATATGTATCCTATATAGCGGAAATCTATTAGCCCTATTTATTATGAAACCCGCAACTAATGCCTTCGAAAAAATTAATGAAAAATCTAAGTTAGTACTCAATTAAATAATAAATATTTGGGAGAGATAGTGGAGGGAATTTACTATCTCTCCCTTCAACATTTTACAATTCTTGAGGAGGAAACAAACATGAACTCGTTTATCCATGAAGATTTTTTATTGAAGTAATTAAAGAGAATGCAGACATACACACAAAGGTTTTACTTTCTTTTCGTCCAGACAAAGCGTTAAATATCAATCTGCCAACCTTCAAAGAGTATATTGATAAGCTGTCCGAAGTTACAAATACCAGCATTACTACATCTGAAGACTTACTAAAATCACTCGATATGAGGATAAATGTATTTCATGAGGCCGGAAGTCGTATATCTGATCATGCCTTCAAAACACTGCCATCTGAAGAAACTACGTTAGATGAAGTATCGATCATTTTTTCAAAGGGAATGAAAGGATGATGAGAACCGGTTAGGGCTTGAACAGCTTGTAGGAAAAGTACTTGAAAACGAAGCGTTATGGGGTTTTAATTTGGCTAATATTGCTTGGTTGACTGAAATTATCTTCGGCCATTTAGAAAGTATACTTCAGATTGGGATGTCTGAAAGCTTGTCCAGCTTACTACAGGACCCCATTCCCAAGGTGGATGGCCGATGAAAAGTAAAAAAATACGATTATGGGAGTCTGTAAATTTTGAAGAAAACGGTCCTAGTGAAAACGCGCCAAGTATCCAGCTGTCTTTGCTTGAAGGGGGTGGGCCGCATCCCGTCATCATCATAGCACCCGGAGGAGCTTACGCTTTCCGCGCTCCACATGAGGCATACCCTATAGCCTATTGGCTGAACGACATTGGAATCTCTGCTATTGTTCTAAATTATCGAGTTGCTCCATACAAACATCCCATACCGTTAGAGGATGTAAAGAGGGCTATTAGACTAACAAGATATCATGCGCCAGAGTGGAGATTAGATCCAAATCGTGTTGGAATTCTTGGGTTTTCTGCAGGAGGTCATTTAGCCTCCACTGCAGGAACGCACTTTGACTATGGAAATAAACTGGCCGATGACCCAATTGAATGTTATAGCAGCCGCCCTGATTTAATGGTCTTATGCTACCCCGTTATTACAATGGGAGAACAAACCCATGAGGGAAGTAGGCAAAATTTATTAGGGGAGAATCCAAACGAAGAAATCAAGAGTATTTTATCTAATGAAACTCAAATTACAAAAGAAACTCCGCCAGCATTTCTTTGGCACACGGCCGATGATAATGCGGTAGACGTGGAAAACAGCTTGCTTTTTGCTTCCGGTTTAAGCAAGCATAAAATACCATATGATCTTCATGTATTTGAAAGCGGTCGGCATGGATTAGGTTTAGCTCAGGAGCATCCAGAAGCAAAAGTTTGGCCAAGTCTGTGTGAAGCTTGGTTAAGGAAAAGGGGGTTTTAACAAGTTGAATCAAATGTTCCGATACTCCCGTTATTTAGGGATCCCAAATTATGAAGGTGCTGCTGCTCCTGTAATGTTAGGAACCGAGAAGCAAAAGAGTGGTGGGTCATTTACAAACATTTTAAGGTTTCCGGTTCCAAATACTGAGAAAGCAAGTTGACGATTGACATAATAAATAGATAGCTTGCAGAATGATTAAGTCATATTCTGCAAGCTTTTTTATTTGTTTAGTAGGAACTTAGTCTTTAGGGATGTAGTAAATTCATAAGGAAAACTACCTAATTAATAATAGGAGTAAAATCCTGTTTTTTACAATCACTGTTTATTAAACATTCATAACTGTATTTTTACTATTAAAAAGTCCAATAGGAAGCTAATATACAGTTGAAAACGCTGCCAAAACAGCGGGGAAGGAGCTGAATTTATAGTAAGTAATTAAGTGATAAAAATAGGAAAATAATGTTCAATAGGGGAGGAAAGCAAGCGAATATGAAAAAAAGCAATTCGAGGAAGTTATTTGCTGTTATTCTTAGTATTTTGTTATTAATAACCTCTGTTCCGGCTGCACCAAATCAAGTTTCCGCGGAGGCACCATCCATTTTAAAAAAATTTGATTTTGGAACACCAACAAGCGCCGTGAAAGATGGCTATTTAAAAGTTTCTTCAGACACAGCCTATTCGGCAGAAACCGGTTACGGTTTTGCTGATATCTCCAAGGTAACCTCTACAGATCGATCAACATCAGACCATTTGAATTCAGATTTTATATTAACAACTGAGACTCCCTTTAACGTAGATCTACCAAATGGTGACTATTCGGTCACAGTTATTGCTGGTGATGACACAGAAGTAACCGAAGTGGGTGTTAAGGCGGAAAATATTCAGAAAATTCAAAACACAACAATTCCAACTGGTCAACACATTGAACGGAAGTTTGAGATTGCACTCATTGATGGACAATTCAACTTTGAATTTACAGGAGCTACCCCAAAAATAAACGGAATCATCATTGAGAAAGTTTCAGAAAGAACGGCAGGAGAACTACCAACCGTTTATATTGCAGGTGACTCAACTGTTCAGACTTATGATGAATATTGGAGACCAGAAGCTGGCTGGGGCCAGATGATTCCTCGCTATTTCAGTTCAGATGTAACCTTTAAGAACCAAGCGATTGGCGGTAGAAGTACTAAGTCGTTTATAAATGAAGGCCGTTTAGATAATATTCTTAGAGAAATTAAACCAAAAGACTATTTTCTCATTCAATTTGGCCATAACGATGCAACCGTCAGTTTACCGGACCGTTATGCATCGGTACCAGATTATAAAAATTATCTAAAAACCTATATTAATGGCGCCCGCCAACGAGGTGCAACACCAATTCTTGTTACTCCTGTTGGGAGACGTGACTTTAACACAACAACTGGCAAATTTAATGTCAGCTTTCCAGAATATGTTCAGGGAATGCAAGAAGTAGCAGCAGAAATGAATGTCGACGTAGTCGATTTAAGTGCACGAAGTGTTGCCTATTACGACACCATTGGACCTGAAGGAAGTCTTTCCGTATTTTTACATACAGACCCAGGTGTTTATACTGCATTCCCAAATGGATCCCAGGATAATACACACTTTCAGGAATACGGGGCCATTCAGCTCGCACGTCTAGTATCAGATGAAATTAAAAATCTGAATATTCCACTTTCTCGGTATGTTACCGGTATAGAACCTCCTGCAACTGTTCCAGGCAAACCAACTGACGTGGAAGTAAGCAGCATTAGTAATGCTGGTGCGCTTGTAACTTGGAAATCTATAGATGGAGCTGACATTTACAGGATTTACCGAAAACTCTCCACTGACAGCGAATATAAATCGGTGGGTACCTCTACCATTCCTCAACTTAATATAACAGGAATGGAAGAAGGGAAAACCTACGACGTTTATGTTACTGCGGTTAATGGAAAAGGTGAATCCGAAATATCGGATGTGAAACAATTTACAACGAAAAAAGCAACCTTAAAATTTGACTTTGGAATCGCAGGAAGTCCTGTTGCCGAAGGATTTACTGAGGTTAATCTATCAACTTTATATACACCTCAAAGAGGCTATGGGATTGTAGATGCAACAGGTATGATTGGACGCGACCGCAAAACAGGTGACAATCTTGTTCGAGATTGGCTAGGCTATTTTAACATCGGATGGAAATTTAACGTTGATGTGCCAAACGGACTTTATGCTTTAAAAGTCTATGTTGGCGATTTAACAGGAAGTGCAAGAACCACTCTTGCCGTTGAAGGTCAGGATTATGGCACAATTTCTTCATCTAAAAATAACTATACAACTAAAGTCGTTTCTCAGGTTTCCGTTAAAGATGAACAAATGAATTTTAGTTTCGGGGGGCAAACAGGGATTGTTAACGCTGTTGAAATAACCCCAATATTGATTGCTCCGTCAAATCTTAAAGTGGATGACAAATCATTAAATGCTGAAAATCCATATGTTACTCTATCATGGAAACCAGTTGAGGATGCAGTCAAATATAATGTTTACCGAAAAGTTGCCGGGACAAGTGATTTTATATTGGTTGGCAGCTCCAAAACAACATCCTATACAGATAGTACGGTGGATGTTGGGATGGAATATCAGTATGTTGCTACAACGGTAGATAATACAGATGTGGAAACAGATCCTTCACTTCCGTTAAAAGTGGTAATGGTGGATCCATCAAAGCCAGTTCCAGCTAAACCAGGTAACCTACAGGTTGGTGAAGTAAATAAGAATGACCTTACGATTAGCTGGGATCAGGTAGAAGGAGCTATTACGTATAATGTGTACCGTTCGAAAAAGGCGAATGGAACATTTGAATTTATTGGTAAAACGAAAACTATATCTTACAAAGATGAAACTGTTTTAACAACGATTCCTTATTTTTATAAGGTTTCAGCTGTTAATGCAGGTGGAATTTCAGAGCTATCCGATAGCCTAAAAACACCAGCTGTAACTAAATTAAAAAGACAAATGGAAGACATTGACCGTGCTCCCGTTGCCATGAAAACGGAAGAAGGCGTTTTTGTCAGCTGGAGAATGCTCGGAACCGATCCTGAGGGTGTTAGCTTTAACGTCTACCGTGACGGTGAAAAGGTTAATTCTAAACCCATTACTACCAGCACCAACTATGTTGATAAAGAAGGAAAATCTAAATCAACTTATGAAGTTCGTGCGGTAATTGACGGAAAAGAAAGAAAATCAAAGGACACTACGAATGTATTAAATCAAAATTACATGGATATTCCGCTTCAAAAACCAGCGGATGGTGTGACACCACTTGGCGATCCATATTCATACCGTGCGAATGATGCAAGTATCGGTGATTTAGATGCTGATGGAAAGTATGAATTGGTGTTAAAGTGGGATCCAACCAATTCCAAGGATAACTCTCAAGCAGGCTATACCGGCAATGTATATGTAGATGCCTATGAAATGGATGGTACTTTAAAATGGCGGATTGATTTGGGTAAAAATATTCGTGCAGGTGCTCACTATTCACCGTTCCTCGTTTATGATTTTGATGGGGATGGAAAAGCAGAGATTGTTTTTAAAACGGCAGATGGCACCACGGACGGGCAGGGAACAGTAATCGGCAAAGCGGATGCAGACCACCGTAACAGCTCAGGTTACGTTCTGCAGGGTGCAGAATACTTAACTGTATTTGAGGGTGAGACTGGAAAAGCACTTACTACAACTGATTACGAACCACCACGAGGTGACGTTGGTGCTTGGGGTGACAGCTATGGTAATCGTGTTGATCGTTTCCTTGCTGCGGTTGCTTATTTAGATGGCGAAACTCCAAGTATAATCATGGCACGTGGATATTATACAAGAACCGTACTTACTGCTTATCAATTTAAAAAAGGAAAATTGACAAAGCAGTGGCTTTTCGATTCCAACGATGAAGAGCATAGAGACTATGCAGGACAAGGTTACCATAACTTAAGTGTTGCTGATATCGATAAGGATGGTAAAGATGAAATCGTTTACGGTCAGGCAGTAATCGATGATGATGGTAAGGGCATATATACAACCGGTTTAGGACATGGGGATGCACAGCATGTGAGTGATCTTGATCCAACAAGACCAGGGCTTGAAGTTTTTGCTGTGCAGGAGCATACAGATAGTCCGTATGGATATGACATGCGCGATGCAGAAACTGGCGAAATTTTATGGGGTGTGAAAACAGGCCAGGATACAGGTCGCGGAGTTGCGGCAGATATTGACCCAAGGTATGAGGGTGCAGAAGCATGGGCAATTTCAGGTGCCTGGAACAGCCAGGTTGGGGGACTCTATAGTGCACAAGGACAAAAAATTTCCGAAAACATTCCTTCTAGTAACTTTGCAATTTGGTGGGATGGAGACTTATCTCGTGAGCTAGTAGACCACAAATGGAATGATACCACGTCAAAAGGTGTTGGAACCATAGACAAATGGGATTATGAAAATAATAAGCTAGTAAATATTCTTACCGTCGAAGGAACGCAATCTAATAACGGTACAAAAGGAAATCCGGTCTTACAGGCTGATTTGTTTGGTGACTGGAGAGAAGAAATCATTTGGAGAACGGATGATAGCAGTGCCTTAAAGGTGTACATGACAACAGAGGAAACAGAAAATAGAATTTACACCTTAATGAATGACCCTCAGTATCGATTATCAATTGCTTGGCAAAATGTCGGCTATAACCAGCCGCCGCATACTAGCTTCTTCCTTGGAACAGGCATGTCGAAGCCTCCTGTACCAAGCATTGATGTAGTAGAAATACCAGATGTGAATGCACCTGAAACCGAACATGAGGTAAGAGGGGAAGTACAGGAAGGCTGGTATCATAATCCGGTCACAGTGAATTTGACTGGATATGACTATCAATCTGGTATTAAAGCAACTTATTTTTCATTAAATGGTTCTGCAGAACAGGAAGGCAATACCGTAAGCATAACAGAGGATGGCCGACAGGTTCTTGAATATTGGAGTGTTGATAAAGCCGGTAACATCGAACCCAAGAAAACCGTTGAAATTAACATAGACAAATCGGCTCCAGATATTACCTTCACAGTGGAGGACGGTACAGAATTCAAAGTGGACACAGTTATGAGTATTACTTGTAAAGTAGCAGACGAGTTATCAGGAGTTGCCTCCTCAACATGTGAGGATGTTTCTATACCTGCCTATGAGCTTGGTTTAGGAAGCCATACATTTAAGGCTGATGCTCAAGACGTTGCTGGCAACAGATTGACTAAATCAGTAACGATTCATGTCGTTGTTGATTTTGATAGTCTAGGAAGACTTACCGGGTTCTTCTTAACAGAAACGAGCGGAGATCGTAATATCTTAGGCTCATTAACTGCAAAACTTAATTCGGCAAAAGCTTCTGAGGAAAAAGGGAACAAGGGTGCAAGAGATGGTCAACTAAATGCTTATATCAACGAAGTTAAAGCAAAAACGAATAAAGACTTCACAGAAAAACAAGCGCAAATATTAAAACAGTATGCTGAATCATTGATGAAATAAAAATAAAACAGGGTTCCAAAGAACTGATCATTCTTTGGGACCCTGTTTTTTGTTATTAATCATACTACTAATTAGCGAATCACAAGTGGACACCACAGTATAGCACCTCTACTCACTACATCCACGCTCTTAATTGTGAGGATTTATTAAATTCTTATAAGACTACATAGTAACTTTTAACCATGAACATTAAATAAGCAGGCAATTATTGATAGATAAATTTCTACTATTCTAAAAACCATGTTTGAAATGGATAGGAATTAAGTCACATATGGCTATAGTTATCGATTAGAGTCTCCAATACACTAAATTATAGAAGCGCTTTCAATTTGTAAAAAAATAAAAAAGGAAAGAAGGTTAGAAAATGAATTCTAATATAATTAAAACACCTTTTCCACGTTTAATTGCAGGTATTTCTATTGGAAGCTTTGGTTATAATCTTGCTCTCATAACTCCTTTAGCATTCCTGCATACAGTAAAGCTAGCTATGCTTGATCCTGCAAGCGTTACTAAAAACTTTAGTATCCTTGGTTTGATGACTGGCGTAATTGGTATTTTAAGTCAATATATGGACGGTGTTATAAGCGATAGGACTACATGGAAATTAGGACGCCGGCGCCCTTGGATTTTGTTGGGTTCCATTGGAGGAGCCGTGGCACTTTACGGGGTTGGAGCTGCTAAATCCTTTACGATGGTTCTATTGTTTTGGGCATTAGCGAAAATCACGCTAAGTTTTATGAGAACTGCCTTAACAGCATTAATTCCCGATCAAGTGCCGGCAGCAAACAAGGAAATTCTAATCCATTTAACTTAGGAAAGAGGAATGAAAATTCCCTTTGATAATTCTTTCGATAAGCGAAATACCATGCTATACTAATAAAAGTCACCAAAAAAACATTTTGAGAAGGGTTGTCTTTGGTAAATGTCGAGTAGTATGATAAAAGCTTTTATTAGTCTCTTTGTGGTTTCTGTTTTATGGGGGTGTAATTATCCTGTCAGTTCCTATTTACTGCAAGGATTTTCACCTGTTTTTTTATCAACCGTTCGAATTTGCTTTACCTCACTTTTTTTGATAATCGTAGCCATGATTCATAAAGGAATGAAGCGTCCCACCATTTCAGAGTGGAAATACCTCATTGGTGTTGGAATCTTTGGAACCCTGTTAAATCAAACCTTCTACTTTACGGGTCTCCATCATACAACACCAGCTAACGCCTCATTAATAATTTCCTTGGCACCGATAGCGACAATTTTATTGGAACGAATCATCTTTAAGGTCAAGTTTACCATTAAAAAATCGGCAGGAGCCATTATTAGTTTAATTGGTGTTTTTTCAATTATTGGTGTTGCAAATGGCGGGTTGGGAATCTCATGGGGAGATTTTAACATACTAATCGCCATGCTTTGCCTCTCGATTAGTATATTATTTATCCGAGGTTTATCAAAAACTATGAACACATTTATTATTACGATATACTCAACCGTACTAGGAAGTGTACTAATGATTCCTGCTGCCGGAGTCGAAAACTTTGTGAGCGGCTCTGTCATCAGCCATTCTCTTTTTATGTGGATTTTGTTAATTTTTGCTGGGATCATGGCTCAAGGTATTGCTGGGTTTTGGTGGAATAAAGGCGTAGCTAAAGTTGGTGCAGGTACAGCTTCAATGTTCATGAATATCCAGCCGTTTGTCGCCATCCTAGCCTCTCATTTTATTTTAGGGAATCATATCTTGCTGAATCAAATCATTGGCGGTATTTTGGTATTACTAGGCGTATTTATTGCAAATATGCCATCGGCAAAAACCGTGGTTTCTACTGGGTCAAATAAAGCGGTAATGTAAAGAGTCCTCCAACTGATTGTCTAAAAAGGTCGATCTTTAACAAAAACTATCAATACATCCAGAGAAAAGGAAAGGGATTATGGGATGAAAACACCACAGAAAAATTCTGTGGTGTTTTTTTGTATTTAAGAATTAAGGTTGGCAAATAAGGACAATAAATTGGTCGAATTACGTTATAGGAAAATCGTATTTTTCTAGTAAGATAGAGATATCAGAAAGCGTTTCCAACCGAGAGGTGATGTTAATGACAAAATACAGTATTGCTGTAGATATTGGTGCATCAAGCGGCCGGCTTATACTAGGATATTTAGAAAATGGGTTATTAAGACTAGATGAAATTCATCGTTTTGAAAACCAAATTGTCAAAAAAGGTGGCTCCTATTGCTGGGAAGCCGATAAGCTTTTTCAAGAAATCAAAAATGGCTTAAAAAAGTGCAATGAGCTTGGCATAAAACCCGACAGTATCGGAATTGATACGTGGGCCGTCGATTTTGTGTTATTGGATGAAAAGAATCAACCATTAACTGAAGCTGTATCTTATCGTGACCCAAGAACAGACGGAATGATGGAGCAAGTTTTTGAAAAAATCATAAAGGAACGCCTTTATCTAGAAACAGGCATCCAGTTCCAAAAGTTTAATACAATCTATCAATTGTATTCGATTAAACAAAGTTCTCCAGAAATCCTAGATAAAGCAAAATCATTCTTAATGATTCCAGATTACTTCAATTATTTACTGACAGGAAAAAAAGCAAACGAATATACAAACGCTACATCTACGCAACTGGTCAATGCTTTTACGAAAAAATGGGATCATGATTTATTAGATATATTGGGAATTAATAAAGAAATGTTCCATGAAATTAAGACACCTAAGACCGTCCTTGGAACATTAAAAGAAGAACTAGTTTCAGAGTTAGGCTTTGATCTCCAAGTGATACTTCCGGCAACACACGATACAGGCTCCGCCGTTATTGCTGTCCCAGAAGAGGATGCATCGATTTACATCAGCTCTGGTACATGGTCTTTAATTGGGGTAGAAAACTACTTCCCGATCTGTGTAACTAAAGCTCTGGATTATAATTTCACAAACGAGGGCGGAATTGATTATCAATACCGGTTTTTAAAAAATATCATGGGTCTTTGGATGATTCAAGAGGTAAAACGCAACTACAATAATGAATATTCTTTTGCTGAGCTTGTTGATATGGCTAGAGAAGCAAAGGATTTTAAGGCAGTAGTTAACGTCAATGATGACCGTTTCTTAAAACCAGAGAACATGGTCCAGGAAATCATGAATTATTGTGTGGAAACAGGTCAGTCGATTCCTAGCACACCTGGAGAAGTCGCAAAGTGCGTATATGATAGTTTAGCAGTTAGCTATCAGGATGCCGTTCACGAAATTGAAGAAATTTTTGAAAAGAGATTTGAAAAAATCAATGTCATCGGCGGCGGCTGTCAAAATGAAATGTTAAATCAACTTGTCGCTGATGTAACGAAGAAAGAAGTATATGCAGGACCTATTGAAGCGACTGCGATCGGTAATATCGTAGCTCAGTTAATGGCCCTCGATGAAATTCAAGATATTAAAGAAGCACGCACGATTGTTAAAAAATCATTTGAGGTAAAGAAATATTTGCCAACTGCACCGATTACAAACTAACCATGGAGAGGAAGAAAATACATGTCTATTCAAGAAAACTTTGAACTTGCTAAGAAGGCTTATGAAAAATGGGGAATTAATGTTGATGAAGTAATCGAAACTTTAAAAAATGTTCCGATTTCGATTCATTGCTGGCAAGGTGACGATATCGGTGGATTTGAAGTAAATCCTAACGAATTATCTGGTGGAATTTCCGTTACGGGAAATTATCCAGGTAAGGCATCGACACCTGAAGAATTAAGAGCAGACTTAGAAAAAGCACTTTCCTTGATTCCAGGTAAACATCGCGTCAATTTACATGCCATTTATGCGGAAACTAATGGAGAAGTTGTGGAAAGAGATCAATTAAAGCCAAAGCACTTCGAAAACTGGGTGAAATGGGCAAAGGAAAATGGTTTAGGTTTGGACTACAACCCAACGCTGTTTTCACATCCCAATGCAAATGATGGCTTGACGCTTTCTCATCCAAACGAAGAAATCCGTGAATTCTGGATCAATCACTGCATTGGCAGCCGTAAAATTGGTGAGTACTTCGGTAAAGAACTTGGTACACCTGCCTTAACAAATATTTGGATTCCGGATGGCTATAAGGATATTCCTAGTGACCGCCTGACTCCAAGAAAAAGACTAAAAGAATCATTAGATAAGATTTTTGCAGTTGAAGTTGATGAAAGATATAATCTGGATGCAGTAGAGAGTAAAGTATTTGGACTTGGCTCAGAATCTTACGTAGTGGGTTCTCATGAATTTTATCTAAATTATGCAATGAAAAATGATAAATTATGCTTACTGGATACAGGACACTATCATCCAACCGAAACAGTATCCAATAAAATTTCATCAATGCTTTTGTTTAGCGAAAAGCTTGCCCTTCACGTTTCAAGACCCGTACGTTGGGACAGTGACCATGTTGTTATCCTTGATGATGAATTAAAAGAAATCGCATTAGAAATTGTACGTAATGACGCGTTAGACCGTGTCATCATCGGTCTTGACTTCTTTGATGCAAGCATTAACCGTGTTGCTGCTTGGACAATTGGTACACGCAACATGATCAAGGCATTACTCTCTGCAATGTTAGTACCAAATGAACACTTAAAACAACTTCAAGAAGAAGGAAACTTCACAGAAAGATTAGCGTTAATGGAAGAATTCAAGACCTATCCATTTGGTGCAGTTTGGGACTTTTACTGTGAAAAAATGGGCGTTCCAGTAAAAGAATCTTGGTTAGAAGAAGTAAAAGCGTATGAGCAAGAGGTTTTATTAAAAAGATAAGTGGATTTATTAGGGGAGGACTCAAATAGGAGGTTTAAGTTGCTATTTTAGAGAAAGCTGCGACTGGTATCACAAAACCACCTGGTATTTTTGCAACGAGAGCAAGAAGTTTGAAAGAATTGGTAGAATTACAGAGGTAAATCTGACTGTTGATAAAGTAAAAGACATTATTGACGAGTTAAATAAGCTTGAATTGGAAGCAGTTTTAGTAAATTCATAATAAATCTAACAAGCCAATCTTCTTGACGATTGGCTTGTTTTTTGCAAAAACAAAAATTTCTCCTTGTTGAATCTTTCATTCCAACTTTTATATGTTTGTTTTTCAAAAATATATGTTATAGTTATAGTGAGAATGAATAAAAAACAAATACAAAACAACATAAATAAAAATTTCGGGGCAGGAAGGGGCAGAATAAGTGCTTGTTGCAGAAAGACAAAAAAAGATTGTCGAATTGGTTAATGAACGATTAAGTATTCGGGTGACTGAGCTTAGCAAGATTTTCTCTGTTACAGAGGAAACGATTCGTCGTGATCTTGAAAAGCTTGAAAAGGAAAATTTATTAATGCGCTCCCATGGCGGTGCGGTTAGTATTGAGAAAGATCAATCGGAGACCTCCTATTTGGAAAGAGAGATTACGAATGCTGCTGAAAAGAAAGCGATAGCAAGAGCAGCCGTTCAATCTATTGAGTCTGGGGACCAAATTGTTCTGGATGCAAGTACTACCGCATGGTATGTCGCAAAGGAACTGCCAGATATGCCTTTAACCGTCCTTACAAATTCAATAAAGGTGGCCATCGAGCTTAGTAAAAAGGAACAAATAAAAGTGATTTCCACTGGAGGAACGTTATTGTCACAATCCCTTTCATATGTTGGGCCACTTGCTGAGCGCTCCCTTGCGATGTATCACGTTAACAAAGCCTTCCTTTCCTGTAAAGGGGTACATCTTGATAAAGGGCTAAGTGACTTTAATGAATTGCAAGCGTTATTAAAAAAGCAGATGATGGAAATAGCCGATGAAACCATTCTAATGGTTGATTCCAGCAAATTTGGGACTCGTGCTTTTTCGCATATTTCACCAGTTTCTAACATCGATTGCATTATTACCGATTCAAATATAAATGAAGAAACTAGAATCGAGTTGGAAGAAAAAAAGATAAAGTTAGTAATTATAAACTAGCAGGCCAAGTCAGGTCTGTTTTTTTATACACTTATTTCAAAAATTTTAAAGAAGAGACAGAAAAGGAAAATAAACTCTCCAGTCAGAAACATATCGAACGGTTACTTAGAATCACTTCCTACGTGAAAGAGCATGAAATGTAAGCTGAAACAGGGCTAGAACAAGCCAAACATTAAAACGTGTATGGCTTGTTTGATTTGTCTCTGTGAGTTATTTTGATTTTTTTAAAAAGTCGGAATTTTGAAAGGAATTAGTCGGATTTACAGTAGGAAAGGGTTTTCATTTGTTTTATCTTTAATATAGAACAGAATATCTAAAATTTCTCCTGCAAATAAATCATTACAAAATAAGATTCGTAATGAAAAGAGGATGTGACAATGAAATGAAATATTCAAATCCAGTTATTAGCGGATTTCACCCTGATCCAAGTGTTTGCAGAGTTGGCGAAGATTATTATTTGGTTACCAGTTCGTTTGAATTTTTTCCAGGCATTCCGATTTTTCATAGTACCGATTTAGTCAATTGGAAACAGATTGGCCATGTATTGACGCGCGAAAGTCAGCTTCCGCTCACCCGCATTCATAGAATGGGACCTTCACAAGGAATATTCGCTCCAACAATCCGTTATCATAATGGACACTTTTATGTGATTACAACCAATATCACAACAAATAAGAATTTTTATGTTCATGCCGAACAGCCAGAAGGTCCTTGGTCCGAGCCAATAGTCGTTGAGGGCTGGGGTGGAATTGATCCGTCCTTATATTTCGATGAAGATGGGAAAGTTTATTTGAGTGGAACAAGCTCTTTTGGTTCCAGTGAACCTGTAGGAATCTATCAGGCTGAGCTTGATATTGATTCTGGACAGCTGTTAACAGAGCGTCAGTTAAATTGGAAAGGAACAGGGGGCAGCTCTCCGGAAGGGCCGCATCTATTTAAAATAAATGGATGGTATTATTTAATGATTTCGGAGGGCGGTACAGAATATGGCCATATGGTAACGATTGCAAGAAGCAGAAGTCCTTACGGGCCTTTTGAGAGCAATCCCAATAACCCAATCCTGTCGAATCGGAGTACTGATGAACCAATTCAAGCCACCGGTCATGCAGATTTTGTCCAAGCAGGGGACGGTACTTGGTGGTCTGTGTTTTTAGGGATCAGACCTGTGGGCTATCCAAAACGTCATCACCTTGGGCGTGAAACCAATCTTGCTTCAGTCCATTGGACAGAGGAAGGGTGGCCCATTATTGGAGCAGCAGGACGAGCAGAATTGGTGAATGAAGCCAGATTACTTCCATTAGATCAATCTCATCCATGGCAGGAAAAAGAAAATTTTGATAACGCTTTCCTTTCGCCAGTTTGGAATTTTTACCGTAATCCGATTGCAGGCTCTTGGTCAGTAACGGAACGATCTGGTTGGTTAACACTACATGGTCAATCTTCCACATTGAATGATTCAGGATCTCTCACATTTGTTGGCCGCAGGCAGCAGCATTTTAACTGTGAGATTTCGGCCCTTATGGAATTTATCCCAAATGAAGATGGAGAGGAAGCAGGCCTTACCGTATTTATGAACGAGAATTATCATTATGAAATTGCTAGAGCACTTAAGGAAGGAAAGTCTATTATATTATTCCGCCGCCGAATTGGCAGCCTGTGGAAGGTAGAAGCAGAAGTAGAGTATGACGAGCCGACCGTTGTCTTTGGAATTCAAGCAGATGACTTTAGTTTTACCTTTTCTTTTACATCCTCGAGTGGAGAAAAAATCACTTTGGGTAAAGGGGAAAGTTCTATACTTGCGACTGAAGTTGCTGGGGGTTTTACGGGCTTATTTTTTGGAATGTATGCGACTGGAAATGGCAAGATTTCTACTGCACCTGCCCATTTTGATTATTTTAACTATGTACGAGGTGAAGATTCAAAAACTGATTTACTAACAGCATTAATAGGTGCATCAGTAGATTAATAACTAATAAAGTTATCAGCCAATGAATGTTTTAAACGACGAATCTAAAAAAAAAGGGGAAGTAAAAATGACAATGGAAATTGGATTAAATTTATTTTCAGTATTTAGAGAGTTAAACGAGGATTATTTCCGTACGTTAGAAAAGGTAGCTCAAATAGGGTACAAAAATATAGAGTTGATTTCTGCTAATTTTTCTACAGGCGAGCGCTTTACGGATACCTTTTCCCTACCAGTCATCAAACAGAAGTTTGACGAGCTAGGATTAAAAGCGTTTGCAGCACATGAAGGTGTTGCCCCTGGTAAAGCGTTACTAGATGTTGATTGGGATAAGATTATTCAAGAAAATGCAACACTTGGATGTCAGTCTATTGTTTTCCCGATGGCTTTTATATCAGGCCGTGAGGATACCCTTCAAACAGCCGAACATCTAAATCAAATAGGAAAAAAGTGCAAAGAAGCGGGGATGAACTTTTACTATCATAACCATGCGCATGAGTTTAAGAGAATAGGAGAAACATCCTTATTTGAACTTTTAGTTGAAAATACCGATCCAGCGAACGTGAAATTTGAGCTGGACCTCGTTTGGGTTATGAGAGGAGGATATGATCCTCTTGCATTGCTTGAGAAATTGGGGAATCGCTGCGACATGATCCATCAGAAGGACTTAGGCAAACATGTAAATCCAGTTAGTATATTTACCGCATCGAGCCAAGAAGAAAGCAATGACCTGATGAAAATATATACAGAGTATGTGAAGCCAAATGATTTTGTCAATCTCGGAACTGGTATCGTTAATTTTCAAGAAACCTATCAAAAACTTAATGAATTGGGATACATCCGTTATGCAATTGTGGAAAACGAAGGACAGCTAGGCGATAAATTTACAAGCATTTCGGGGGATTTAACAGTAATGGAGAAATCTGTAAAAGGTCTTATCAAAAATTAATTAAGAGGAGTGTTCCTAATGTCTAAAAAGTTAAATATTGGAATCATCGGTTGTGGCGGAATTGCCAATCAAAAGCACATGCCTTCATTGGCAAAGCTTGGTCATTTAGGAGAAATGACTGCATTTTGCGACGTGGTAGAGGATAGAGCCGTTAAAGCAGCACAGCAATTTGGCACAGAAGAAGCAAAAGTTTATACCAATTATAAGGAGTTATTACAGGAAGACTCGATTGATGTTGTTCATGTACTTACTCCAAATCTGCAACACTCCTTTATCACTGTTGATGCACTAGAAGCAGGAAAGCATGTCATGTGCGAAAAGCCAATGGCCATCAATTCTAAAGAAGCCGAAGAAATGATTGATGCAGCCAATCGAACAGGAAAGAAGCTTACAATAGGTTACCAAAACCGTTTTCGTGATGACTCGGAAGTATTGTACAAAGCTTCAAGAGAAGGTGAATTCGGCGATATTTATTTTGCTAAGGCGCATGCCATTAGAAGAAGAGCGGTTCCTACATGGGGGGTGTTTCTTGATGTAGAACAACAAGGTGGCGGACCATTAATCGACATCGGTACACATGCATTGGATTTGACGCTTTGGTGTATGGACAATTACAAACCGCAATCTGTAACAGGTTCCGTTTTCCATAAGCTTGCAGATAAACATGAAGGAAATTTGTTCGGACCATGGGACCCAGAAACATATAGGGTAGAAGATTCAGCGTTTGGATTTATTAAAATGGAAAATGGGGCCACGATCATTTTAGAATGTTCTTGGGCATTAAATACAACGGATGTTCGAGAAGCAATGGCAACCTTATGTGGCACAGAAGGTGGTGCTGAAATGAAAGCATTACCAAATTCACCTACAAGTGAGTTAGTTTTCAATGGCACAAAATACGGGAAGTTGGTTGAAACGAAACCTGCCACAGGCGGAGGAATTGCTTATTTTGATGCAGGAGCAGAGGAGCCTGGAGTAAAAGAGGCGAGACAGTGGCTGGAATGCATTATTAATGATACAGAACCACTTGTTAAACCGGAACAAGCATTAGTTGTCACACAAATTTTAGAGGCGATATATACCTCAGCAAAGACAGGAAAAACAATAGACTTTTAACAAACGGGCAAACAAGAATAAGAAAATGGGGGATTTTAGATCCTCCTTTTTCCTACCTGTTTCTGAGCAAAAAGGTGATTCTCTAATTAAAGGAGTAAAAAATTCGTGTCGAATACACCATCGTTATGGAACAAAACCTTTTTTATTATCATGTTTGCTAATGCATTTGCCTTTTTCGCATTTGATCTATTGCTGCCAACTCTCCCGCTCTTTTTGGCAAAACATGGGGGACTCGATATATCTCAAATAGGATTAATCATTGGCAGTTTTACTTTTTCGGCCATTATCATTCGTCCTTTTACTGAATTTTTTACCAATAAATTTGGAAAAAAGAAAACATTAGTAGTCTCTATCCTTATTTGTTTAATCGCCTCTCTAGGTTATTACTTTGGGACAAACTTCATCCTTGCACTTTCCATTCGTATTCTGCATGGTTTCGGGTTTGGTCTTGCTGTCACGATTCTTTCCACTTTAGCAGCGGAGATTATTCCAAAACAAAGAAGGGGCGAAGGGATGGGTATGCTTGGGAATGGTACAACGATTGCTTTAGCATTATCGCCATTTGTTGGGATATGGCTGTTTAATTCCTATAATCCAATCATATTATTCGGTACCGCAGGAGTTAGTTTACTAATCTTCCTGTTTTGTATTAGTTTCATTTCTTTCCCCGAAAGTGTGATCAATTCCAATCAAAAAGAAACATCATTCCTAAAATCATTGATTGAACCTTCTGCTATTTTTCCTAGCTTCTTGATGCTTTTATTTGGCATATGCATGGGTGGAGTCATTAGTTTTATGGCACTTTATGCAAAAGAGTTAGAGATAGAAGGAGTGGAATGGTTTTATTTTGTAAATACGGTTAGTGGATTCTTAATCCGTTTCATTTCAGGAAAAGTATTTGACCGTAAAGGACATGCTTGGGTGTTAGTTCCAAGTTCGATCTCAGTCATCATTGGTTTTGTATTAATATATCAAACTACTACTTTAAGTGATTTAATCATTGCTGCAATCCTATATGGGATGGGTACAGGATCATTATTCCCTTCTCTCCAAGCCTGGGCACTGAATAATACGAAGCCTGAACGGTATACGAAAGTAACCGCCATGTTTTTTAATTCATTTGACTTAGGAATTGGAGGAGGGTCTGCCGTTCTTGGTTTGATTGCGGCAAAAACAAATTATGGTTCTATTTATTTGTTTTCAGCCTTCGTAATGGTATTTTTTCTCCTTGTCTATTGTTCCGTATTATTTTTAAACAAACAAAACATGGTGAGAATTCAGAAAAGAGCAAATTGAATATAGTGAGCCACTTTAGAAATGAAGATCGTCACTACTACACTGTTTTCATTGGAGGATTTTAAATGAAAGATATTAAAACAAAAATCGATACTGAAGACCAAATCAAATTTGTAGAAAATAGCGGTGGCCCAACGTTGGGTTATTCCGAAACTTCCGGAGTTACCATCATCCAAAAAGATGGCCACTTTTTTAAGGATTTAAACAAAGATGGAAAAATAGATAAGTATGAAGACTGGAGGCTAACTCCAGAGGAGAGAGCAAAGGACTTGGCTTCAAAGATGACAATTGAGCAAATCGCGGGACTCATGTTATATAGTAGGCATCAAGCAGTTCCTGCAGGGAGTAAGGGTTGGTTTGCTGGTACGTACGGGGGTAAGTCCTACGAAGAAAGCGGTGCAAATCCATGGGACTTAACCGATGAACAAATCGAGTTTCTTTCTAAAGATAATTTAAGACATATCCTCGTAACTACGGTCGAAAGCCCTGAGACTGCTGTGCGATGGAATAACAATATTCAGGCTTTTGCAGAAGGGACAGGGCTTGGTATCCCAGCAAACAACAGCTCAGATCCACGCCATGGTTCAGATTCAAGTACCGAATTTAATGCGGGAGCGGGCGGCAACATTTCTATGTGGCCTGAGCCACTTGGTCTTGCGGCAACATTTAATCCAGATGTGGCAGAAAGATTTGGAGAAATAGCCTCAAAGGAGTACCGGGCTTTAGGCATTACAACTGCACTATCCCCGCAAATCGATATTGCAACAGATCCGCGTTGGTTCCGTTTTAATGGAACGTTTGGGGAAGATTCACAGCTTTCCACTGATATGGCTCAAGCTTATGTGGAAGGATTTCAGAATTCAGCAGGTGTTAAAGAAATTGCCGAAGGCTGGGGTTATGACAGCGTAAACGCAATGGTAAAACATTGGCCGGGAGGAGGCTCTGGCGAAGGTGGAAGGGATGCACACTATGGATATGGTAAGTTTGCAGTCTATCCAGGTGGAAACTTTGAAGAACATTTAATTCCTTTCATAAAAGGTGCCTTTAACTTGCCTGGTAAAACAAAGATGGCATCAGCCGTAATGCCATATTACACCATTTCAGTTGATCAAGATCCTGTAAATGGAGAAAATGTCGGTAATTCTTACAACTCTTATTTAATCAATGATTTACTTCGAAAAAGATATGGATATGATGGTGTTGTTTGCACGGATTGGATCATTACTGCCGATGAACCAGAGAATATTGATACATTTGTCGGCGGGAAGCCTTGGGGTGTCGAAAATCTGTCGGTTGCTGAACGACATTATAAACTAATCATGGCGGGAGTCGATCAATTTGGAGGAAATAATGAAGTTGGTCCGATTCTAGAAGCGTTCCAAATGGGTGTTGCGGAACATGGTGAGGCACTGATGCGAAAGCGCTTTGAGGAATCAGCCGTACGTTTATTAAAAAATGTCTTTCGACTAGGTCTCTTTGAAAATCCTTATCTAAAAGTGGAAGAAACTGTTCATGAGGTTGGGAAACCAGATTATATGCAGGAAGGATATGAAGCGCAGCTCAAGTCTATCGTTATGTTGAAAAACAGGAATAACATCTTACCACTAAGTAAGGAAGGAATCGTGTATATCCCTAAAAAATATACACCTGCCGGCAAAGATTGGTTTGGTAAACCAACACCTGAAAAATTCGAATATCCAATTAATATTGATGTAGCAAGGAAATATTTTAAGGTGACGGAGAACCCTGCAGAAGCCGATTTTGGATTAGTCTTTATTAGCACTCCTAAGGCCGGAACAGGTTATAGTCATGAAGATGTAAAGGAAGGTGGAAATGGATATGTACCAATCAGCCTTCAATACAAACCTTATACGGCGATTTCCGCTCGTGAAAAAAGTCTTGCCGGTGATGCCCGAGTGGGTGATGTTTTAAACCGATCGTACAAAGGAAAAACGGTAACACCAAGTAATACCACAGATTTGGATATGGTAGTAGAAACAGTTGAAATTATGAAAGGAAAACCGGTTATTGTTTCGCTCCTGCTATCAAACCCAACGGTCGTGGAAGAATTTGAAAGAAATGTAGATTCTATCATTGTGAATTTTGGAGTACAGGATCAAGCAATTTTTGATATTTTAACAGGGAAAACTGAGCCTTCAGGTCTTCTGCCAATGCAAATGCCAGCAAATATGAAAACAATCGAAGAGCAATTGGAAGATGTTGCTCACGACATGGAATGTCATATAGACGCTGAAGGTCATGTTTATGACTTCGCATTTGGTCTTAATTGGACTGGCAGGATTCAGGATGATAGAACAAAAAAATATCAAAAAGCCAAATAAAAAACGAATCGTAATCATTAAGAATAGGAGGGAGAACATGTCAAATGAACGTTTTTTAATTCTTAATGCTGATGATTTTGGAATGTGCCATTCAACAAATGAAGCAATCTCCACACTACTAAAGGAACGGTCGATTACGTCCGCAAGCCTAATGATGACATGTCCTTGGACATTGGAAGCCGTCCGATTGGTTAAACAAAATCCTTCGATGGACGTGGGAATACATTTTACCCATACATCCGAATGGAATGTTTATAAATGGGGGCCGCTTAATTCAAATATGAATACGCTGGTGGATGAAAATGGGTATTTTCCTGCAGATACCCATACTGTTGTAAATTATGCAAATCCTGAACAGCTTCGTGAAGAAGCGATAGCCCAGATGGAATTCGCAATTAAATTAGGTCTGGACCCCACCAATATTGATAACCATATGGGAAGTATGCATCATGTCATGGACATACTGTTAGACCTTTGCGAACGATATCAATTGCCATTAAGATATGCTAAACAAGGTCACTCGCTCAGAACGCAGGCGAATCATGAAGAAATTGTCGCTCTTGCAGAAAAAAAGGGGATTCAATTACCCGACTATATAGAAATGTTACCTTTCTTTGCTCCACAAGGAGAGGAACAGGCTTATCAGATAACCAAAGAGGCGGCCATAAACTGTATCCGCTCATTAAAACCTGGAGTAACGGAATTAGTTTTCCATCCTTCCTTAGATACTAGCGAATTAAAATCGATTACGGATACTTGGCCAATGAGGCGGTTTGAATTTGATGTATTTCGGGATAAGGAAATTCAGGAATTGCTGCATTCAGAAGATATAAAGTTAATTCAATGGCGCGATCTGCGTACTCAACAAAGAACTATATAATGAATAAAACCCGAAAGATGGACACTAGGAATATGTGTGATTTTTCGGGTTATCCTGTTTTTGGGAGGCAACAAAATTGAAAAAGATAAGGATAGGATCGGGAGCTGGATATGCAGGAGATCGGATTGAACCAGCCATAAACATTATTAAAAATGGAAACTTGGACTATATTATTTTCGAATGTATGGCAGAAAGGACGATAGCTCTTGCTCAGCAGCAAAAGCAGATCAATCCAAATAAAGGCTATAATGAACTATTAGAATATCGAATGGAAAAGATTCTAACTGAATGCGTAGAAAGGAAAGTAAAGATTATTACCAACATGGGTGCAGCCAACCCGCTCGCAGCCGTAAATGCAACCAAACATCTGGCAGAAAGACTAGGAATAAAACAGCTCAAGATAGCAGCTGTTCTCGGTGATGATGTGTTTCAAAAGATTGAGAAATATATGGATTATAAAATTATGGAAACGGGTGAAAAGCTTCGGTCCATTCATTCACAAATAATTTCGGCTAATTCCTATATAGGAGCCAAAGGCATCGTACAAGCTCTAATAGAGGGGGCTGACATCGTCATTACGGGCAGGGTTGCGGATCCATCTCTTGTACTTGGTCCATTAATATATGAATTTGGTTGGGATTTTCAAGATTATAGTCTATTGGGGAAAGGTACGTTGGCTGGCCATCTACTAGAATGTGGTTCACAGGTGATGGGAGGATACTTTGCTGATCCCGGTTATAAGGATGTACCTGATTTATGGAACATTGGTTTCCCAATCGGAGAAATGGATGAGAAGGGCGGCATTCTCATTACCAAGCTGGCTGATGCTGGAGGATTGGTAACCTCGGAAACCTGTAAGGAACAAATTCTATATGAAATTCAAGATCCTGAAAATTATTTTACACCTGATGTAGTCGCAGATTTTTCAAAGGTGGTAGTACAGCAGCTTGAAAAAGATAGAGTACTAATCCAATCTGCCAATGGTACGGAAAAGACAGGTCTTCTAAAAACCAGTATCGGGTATAAGGACGGTTATATTGGCGAAGGGGAAATAAGCTATGGTGGTCCTCGTGCTTTGGATAGAGCAAAATTGGCTGGAGAGATTATTAAAAAACGTTTGGAAAATAGCCGCCTGCCAATTGATGAATTAAGAATTGATTTTATCGGGGTCAATTCACTTTATCAAGATACGTTAAGTGAAATTTTGAATGAAAACAAAAAAGATTTTAAAGAGGTACGGTTGAGAGTTGCAGCTAAGACGCAAACAAAAGAGGCTGCGGATCAAATTGGAAACGAAGTGGAAGCACTCTATACGAATGGCCCTTCAGGAGGCGGAGGAGCCAGAAAGTTTTGTAGAGAAATAATTGCGATTGGTTCCATTTTGATTTCGGAAGATGATATCAACCTTGAAGTAGTCTATGAAGAGGTGGAAGCATGAAATTAAGGGAAATTGCTCATTCAAGGACCGGAGATAAGGGGAATATTTCAGTGATATCCGTAATTGCTTATGACATGGATAAATATGAAAAGATAAAAGAGCAGGTAACCTCGCAAAGAGTGAAGGATTGGTTCCAGGAGATTGTTCAGGGCGAAGTGAAAAGATACGAGATTCCAAGTTTAGGAGCACTGAATTTCGTGTTGGAAAATGCTTTGGGCGGTGGAGTTACAAGATCACTGGCTATGGATATGCACGGAAAAAGTTTAAGCTCGGCGCTGCTGGAATTGGAGATCCTGGATTAGATTTGAGTGTACTTATTAAAAAAAGAAAATAGAAGGGGAGGTGGAAAAGTCGGAAAATTTAAAATAATATGTCGTTTTATTGGTAAGTGTGCCTTTATACCCTATATTAAAATGAAACTAAGAACAAGATTTTTATTAAGTTCTTAAAATGTATTTTGATAGCGCTTCCATTGGTGTGCTATCACAACCAAAAATAAGGGGGAAAACGATGAACAAGGGTAAATTTTTTGCCAGATTTCTAGTGGTCATTCTATCAGCTGTATTAATTTTGGCTGGTTGTTCTACGAAGCAAAGTGGGACAAGTAACAATAGTAAATCTGATTCAAAGGATCAACCATATGAGCTGACAATGGCATTCATGACTTTTACGAAGATCGACGATTTGCCATTGGTCCAAGATGAACTCAATAAAATTGTGAAGAAAAAAATCAATGCAACAGTTAAACTTATGCCAATTAATGGTTCAGCTTGGTCACAGCAATCCAATCTCCTGCTGACAGGCAATGAAAAACTTGACCTAATCGTATCTTCATCATTCTATGGCTATAATACATCTGCAGTCAAGGGACAGTATATTCCTTTAGATGATCTACTTGAAAAATATGGTAATGGAATTTTGCAAGCAGTTCCTAAAACTCTTCTGGAAGGAGACAGAGTTAACGGAAAAATATATGCAGTACCTAGTGCGAGAGACTGGGGAGTAAATTATGGTTTTATTATGAGAAAGGATATTGTTGATAAATACAACATTGATCTGTCTCAAGTAAAATCATTTGCTGATTTAGAAAAGGTGTTTAAGGTTGTTAAAGAAAAAGAACCAACCTTAGCTCCAATTGTTAATGCTGGGTTATTAACAACGGCAAGCGTCCTTAATGGCGGGAAATATGATGTACTTGGGGATAGTTTGGGGGTTATGTCCTTTAAGGATAAAAAATTCATCAATTTGTTTGAAGACCCGGAATATATTGATTCAGTTAAATTAACAAGAAAGTGGTTCAAAGATGGTTATATCATGAAGGATGCAGCTACATCTCAAGAGGCAGCTGCTAATATTGTAAAGGCTGGAAAAGGATTTGGTTATTTTTCTCATATGAAGCCAGGCTTTGAAGTACAGGAAAAAGGAATTACAGGGCATGAAATGGTAGCTGTGAGGTTTACAGATGTTTATTCTTATACAGATTCAGCTACATCCTTTGGGATGTCAATCGCCAGAAATAGTCAAAATCCAGAAAAAGCAATGGAGTTCATGAACTTATTGTACACAGATAAAGATATTATGAATTTAATTGCTAATGGTATTGAAGGCAAGCATTATGAAGTTAAATCAGATGGAACGATTAGTTTACCTCAAGGAGTAACAGAATCAAAATATGTGTTTGGCCAGTGGGAAATTGGTAACAACTTCTTAACTTATCCATGGGAAGGAAACCCGTCGAATTATTGGGAGATTTTTAAGAAGCATAATGATTCAGCTATATTTTCTCCGGCATTTGGTTTTACATTTAATCCGGATCCGGTTAAGACAGAGATTGCAGCCTCTACGAACGTGTTGAACCAATATAAAGTGGGGATTGAATCAGGTACGTTAGACCCGGTGAAGAGTTTACCGGTATTTAATAAGAAGTTAAAACAAGCAGGCCTGGATAAAATCATGGCTGAAAAACAGAAGCAATATGACAAGTGGAAAAAAAATAAGTAATAAGGACGAAAAGAGAGCTGGAATGTTTTCAAGTTCTCTTTTTCCAATATGTCTTTACGTTCGAATCAAAATAAAAAATGAATATAGAGGAGATGAAAGCCACATGAAGTCGTTTCATAACGTAAGCCCATTATTAAAAAGTTTTGTGGAAAGGGGTCCTGTTGGCTGTGCATGTTCTGTAATGCACGATGGGGAAAAGGTATTTGAAGAGTACATTGGCTATGCGGATGTAGAAACGCAAAAATCAGTTTCCTCTGATACGATTTTCCGGATCCACTCTATGACGAAAATTGTTACATGTACAGCAGCCCTAATCTTATATGAACGAGGGAAGTTTTTGCTAAATGATCCACTGGAAGAATATTTGCCTGAATTTAAAAATCCACAAGTCTATCGAACTGGTAAAGAAGGTGGACAGGTAATATCGCCAGCTTCAAGGTCTATCAGAGTCAAAGATCTGTTCAGTATGACATCCGGTTTAAGTTATAGCTGGGGAACAACAGAACAGGAAAGCGAGGTAAGGAGAGTAGAGGAACGTTTAAATAGTCAAGATGATTTTACCGAAGAAACCTATATTCGCGCACTTTCTAAAGCACTAAGTACGATTCCGCTAGCCTTTGATCCCGGAACTGGCTGGAAGTATGGATACAGCCATGATGTTTTAGGGGCACTAATAGAAGTGGTTTCTGGAAAGACACTTGGCCAATTCTTGAATGAGGAAATTTTTCAACCTTTATCAATGCATAACACATTCTTCAATCTACCCGATGAGAAAAAAGAGTCTCTCTCTAGCTTTTACATCCGGAATGAAGAAGGCAATCTAATTAAAAGCTCAGATATGTTTCCTAAAGTAAATACTCACTTTGAAAGTGGAGGTGGAGGGCTTTTCTCTACTCTAAATGATTATAGTCAATTTGCCCATATGTTAGCCAGTGGAGGAGAAATGAATGGCAATCGAATTATAGGGAGAAAAACCATCGAGCTGATGTCAACGAACCATCTAAACTCCCAGAATTCCTTGGATTTTAATTGGGATCGTCTGGCCGGATATGGCTATGGACTTGGAGTACAGGTAATGATGAATCCACCATTATCAGGCAGTAACAGCCCTGTTGGTGAATTTGGCTGGAACGGAATGTCGGGAGCTTGGGTAACAATCTGTCCAAAAGAAAGGCTTTCGGCCGTTTATATGCAGCAAATGCTCCCAAACTTTGAGGATTATCAGCAGCCAAGACTACGATCTGTTATTTATGGAGCACTATGAGCCTAAAAAATAAGTCTTGGGTGAAAATTGCTCAAGGCTTTTTGTTTTTCATTAAATTCCTATAATAATAAGAGTATGATTCTTTTATGAAATTCTTTTTCTTTTTTTATTTATATAATAGAATATTTCTATTTTTCGATGAATATTACCATACATCTAGTTAGAAATTAATATAATTAGATTGTAAAACTGAAAACGCTTTCTGTTAATTAGATCGTAACTAATAGCCGTGAGTAAAAAATAGCTCTCGGCCTTTTATTATTGACTATCTCTTATTTTAGAAGGATTCCCTTAGTAAGCCTTTTTTTTAAATGAACTCTTCAGAATATTTTTAATTTATATTGTATAATGGGAATTACATTTTAGAGAGTTTACAACTGGAGGATCACTATGGGAAAAATGAAACTAGTTTTCAATTCGTTACTGTTTAAACTCTTTTTGAGTGTGTTTTTAATTATTGGACCATTAATTGTCGTTCACATTGTAAATAACTACTATGCGGTCGAAGTTATCAGGAGCCAGGTGGCCCAGTCAAACAAAAATATGCTGAATATTTATATGGACCAAATCGACCGAAATTTGGAAGGTGTTGGAAACTATATTTTCCAAATTACACAAAACAATACAGATTTATATTTTCTTCAATATAATGAAACGATTGATCCCAATGATTATGAAGAAGCAAAAATACGTTTATTTAATTCTATTACCAATCAGTCTTATTTCTACACTGCCATCGATTCCATTTTTATTTATTCGGATGCGTATAAGGATTTCCTTTTTACACAAAAATCCGCTGACAATTATTTTGAACGGTATGAAGCAAGAGACGAAATTTACCAGATGTTCGAGAAAAACCCGGAGCAGCTTAGAGAGGGGAAATGGAATATATGGAAGGGAGCAAAAAATTATTACTTGCTGCAATACTATAAAGTAGATGGAGTATATGTAGGCGCCTGGGTGAATATGGACAAACTCATTACGCCGTTTAAATATATTGATTTTGGAGATACAGGAAGAGCCTTGTTGGCAACTTCCGACCTAAAACCGATTACAAATAAGAAATTTATTGAAAAGGAAAAAATAGATTTAACGATTAAGAAGAAAAAGTATGTCATTACTGGGAAAGATAACCGTTTTGTTGTAATGAAAAAAAAATCATCACAAGGTGATTTCTATCTTGCTGCATTGATACCTGAGAGAGAAATCCTGGAGAAACTTCCATTTCTACAAAGAATATCGTCGTTAATTACTTTGTTAGCCGTGTTGTTCTTATTATTTTTTATCTTTATCATGAGAAAGGTTTTTCTTCAGCCAATTAATCGAATTGTCGCCGCTATGAAAAAACTGCGAAAAGGTGATTTGGATATTCGCCTTCCCATCCATCGAAATTCTACTGAGTTTGAAATGATGAATGGAACCTTCAATCATATGATTTCTGAGATTAAGGATCTAAAAATAAATGTATATGAGGAAAAGCTAAATCTTCAAAGAGCGGAATTAAAACATTTACAGCTGCAAATCAACCCGCACTTTTTCCTTAATTCATTAAATATTATCTATAATCTAGCTACGGTTAAGGACTTTGCTGTCATCCAAGAGATGGCTAAATGTCTGGCCAATTACTTTCGGTTTATGTTTCGCAGTAATTCATATTTTGTTAGCTTAGAAGATGAACTAAAGCATACGGAAAATTACTTGAAAATTCAACAGCTCCGCTTTCCCGATACATTTAACTATTCTGTTGAATCACCACCTGAGCTATTAAAAAGTAATATTCCTCCGCTCGTCATTCAAACAATTGTCGAAAATTCAATTAAACATGCGCTTAATTTAGATGACGCTCTTGATATTCTGATAGTTGTAAAGAAATTTGAGGACCCTGGGTTTATAAGTATAAAAATTCAGGATACAGGTGATGGATTCCCTGAGGATGTTTTACGCAGTTTGAAAGAAGACGAATCTTTAACTAATGAGGAAGGAGAGCGTATTGGAATATGGAACGTTAAACAACGACTAAGTTTGTTATATGGAGAAAAATCAAACATACAATTTTCGAATGAACCAGGCAAAGGGGCGTCTGTTTGGATACGAATTCCGAACGATATAATCTAAGTCAAGAGGGTGGGTATGGTTTATGAATCAATTTCAGGTTCTAATAGTTGATGATGAAATTCATTCCATTAGGGGTGTCCAAGCTGGTGTGAATTGGGAAAAGCATGATATCTCATCTGTTTTTACAGCTAATAACTTAAGACAAGCTCAAGAAGTGTTTTTAAATAACAAAGTTGATTTGTTATTATGTGACATTGAAATGCCTAGAGGCTCTGGAATTGATTTGCTAAAGTGGGTGCGTGAACACTTCCCGATGACTGAAGCGATTTTTTTAACCTGTCATTCAGACTTCTCCTATGCAAAGCAAGCCCTGCAATTGAAAAGCTTTAATTATTTATTAAAACCCGTCGATTATCAAGAACTTGAAGATGTTATTCATAGCGCATTGGGGAAAATCAAAAAGGATCAAGAAACAAGAATGGTAGAGGAATCTTACCTTCAATTGAAAAAATCCCACCATTCAGTCATGCAAGAACGTTTCTGGTTAGATCTTATTAATCAAGTTATCCCAACAACCAAAGATCAAATTGAAAAACAAATGAAGAATTATCATTTATCCTATTCAGAATTAACTACTTTTCTACCCATTTTATTTCATGTTCAGCATTGGAAAGAGGAACTATCGGTCCATGAAGAAAAGGTGAGCGAATATGCTCTTCAAAAAGCATTGGGTGAAGTAATCGAAAAGAATAGCATGGATGGTTATGTGCTTAATGTAGAAATTGGCTATGTCTTAGTGATTATTGCACTAGTAGAGCCAATCAACTTGAAGGAGTTTAATGAAAATTGTAATCACTTTATTTCACAATTCGCTCAGTTTTTTTCTTGTGAACTTTGTGGCTACATTGGAAATCAAGTTCCGATTGAAGAATTAGTAGGGATGGTCCATACTTTGCAGGAATTTGATCGCAATAATGTAACTGTAAGTAACCAGACGATTAAATGTAACAATAAGAAAAAATGTTTATGCACTTCCCCGCTGCTTCCTTCCGCGGAATGGACGAGTCAAATGAAAAATGGTCCAAAAGATAAGTTTTTAGATGCAGTCAATCAGTATTTTACTGATTGGAAAAAATCGGATGGAAATATAACAGCTCAATCCCTTCATTTGTTTTATCAAGATTTTTTGCAATTAATCTTTTATGTTCTTCAGGTAAAAGGAATTCAAGCCAATCAGGTTTATTCACAAAATCTGCTGACTGAAAAACCAAAAAGAGTATTGAAATCATTGAACTCGCTCCAAGAATGGGTCATATATATTGCCGATGTTGCCATGAACCAGCTCCATCAACCTCAAGAAAAAGGATCAGTGGTGGACATAGTAAAAAATTATATTAATCATCATCTAGGAGAACAGCGGTTAACTCGTGATGAAATTGCCAATTATGTCTATTTAAATCCAGATTATTTAACAAGATTATTTAAAAAACAAACAGGTTTATCCATATCGGACTATTTGCAGCAGAAGCGTATTGAATACGCCAAAAAACTGTTAATAGAAACCAATCTGCCTGTAAGTGAAGTGGCATTATCTGCAGGTTATTCTAATTTTTCCTATTTTTCTACTATATTCAAGAAATCAACCCAATTAAATCCGATGGAATATCGAAAAAAGTCGTTTTTTTCAGAAAAGTCGGAATAACAAAAATAAAAGGTCGTATTTTTAGTAAGTGTTTTTTCAGCCAACCTCTATACTAAAACTAGATCAGTGGTAACGCTTTCACGAGAGTTATCATGGAATCAACTAGATAATAAGGGGGAAAGAAAAGATGAAATGTTTTAAGGCATTTACAAGGTTTTTACTGATAGTAATGTCAGCTGTTTTAGTTTTGGCTGGCTGTAGTTCAAAGGAAAGCAGTTCAAGTAAAAAGGACGATACGAACTCAAAGGGTCAGCCATATGAGCTTAATCTGGCGTATCTAAACTTTACAAAAATAGATGATCTTCCTTTAGTTCAGGAAGAAATTAATAAAATTGCTAGAAAGAAGATTAATGCTACCGTAAAATTAGTACCGATTAGTGGTGCAGCTTGGTCACAGCAAACTAATTTAATGTTGACAGGCAATGAAAAACTGGATCTTATCGTTTCTTCATCATTTTTTGGCTACAATACCCAAGCCGCTAAAGGACAGTATGTTCCTTTAGATGATTTGCTTAAATCAAATGGTCAAGGGATTTTAAAAGTCGTGCCTGAACGTCTTTTAGAAGGCAATAAGGTGAACGGCAAAATATATGGCATTCCAAGTATGCGGGACTGGGGTTCCTATTATGGGTATATCATGAGAAAAGATATTGTTGATAAATATAAGATTGACCTTTCTCAAGTCAATACATTTGCTGATTTAGAGAGTGTGTTTAAAATTGTCAAAGAAAAAGAGCCGACTTTAACCCCAGTGGTTAACACACAAATCACATCCGTTGCTTCTGTTCTTGCAGGTGGAAAATTTGATATACTTGGGGACAGCCTTGGGGCAATATCTTTTAAAGATAAGAAAATGGTCAATATGTTTGAAGAACCTGAATATGTAGAAGCGGTTAAATTAGCCAGAAAATGGTTCAAAGCCGGCTATATCATGAAGGATTCAGCAACGTCACAAGAAGCTGCTGCTAATATTGTGAAAGCCAATAAAGGGTTTGGCTATTTTTCTCATATGAAGCCAGGTTTTGATGTACAAGAAAAAGGAATTACTGGACATGAAATGGTATCTGTAAAATTGACGGATGTATATTCGTATACCGATGCGGCAACAGGCTTTAATATGTCAATTGCCAGAAACAGTCAGAATCCAGAAAAAGCAATGGAATTTATCAATTTACTTTACACAGATAAAGAGATTATGAATTTACTGGATAACGGTATTGAAGGGAAACATTATGCAGTTAAATCTGATGGTGTCATTACATTGCCAGAAGGTGTAAAAGAGTCCAAATATGTATTTGGCCAATGGCAAATCGGTAATAATTTCCTGACATACCCTTGGGAAGGAAATCCAGCGAATTATTGGGAAGTTATGAAAAAACATAATGATTCAGCGATATTTTCTCCGGCATTTGGTTTTACATTTAATCCAGATCCTGTGAAAACAGAAATTGCGGCATCGACGAACGTATTAAATCAGTATAAATTAGGTATTGAATCTGGTACTTTAGATCCGGAGAAAAGTTTAAAGGAATTTAATAAGAAACTTAAAGCATCCGGCATTGCTAAAATTATTGCAGAAAAACAAAAACAGTATGATAAGTGGAAAGAAAAGAAATAAGGACCAAGAGAAGAGAGCTAGTGCGTCTAGTTCTCTTTTTTCATAAATTCCACAAGTTTGAAATGGCTTATAATTTAAATTTAATGTATTCTGAAAAGTCGGATAAACAAAAATAAGAAGTCGTATTATGGATAGTAACAAATTTACTAGTCTAATAAAATAAATATAAGTAGAAATGATAGTTTTTGTAAGCGGAACCATTTTATTGGACAAGGGGGAATAGTGATGTCAGAAGTTACAGTAAAACCGTTAAGTAAGGACGTCCATGCTGCAATTGGGAAAAAAGCGAATGTTAGGATGATGAGATTTAAAAGGTATCTGCCATTATTTATTATGATGATGCCTGGTTTAATTTACTTACTGATCAATAATTACTTACCTATGTTTGGCCTTATGATTGCTTTTAAAGATATTAACTATGCTAAAGGAATATTGGGAAGTGATTGGATTGGATTTAAAAACTTTGAATACTTGTTTAGTACAAGAGATGCCTTTGTTATTACCCGGAATACCATTCTCTACAATGGAGGATTTATTATCTTAAATACCATATTAGCCATCGGTGTAGCGATAATGCTAAATGAAATTAAAAATAAGCTGGCGAAAAGCTTTTACCAAAGTGTGATTCTTTTGCCATTCTTAATCTCGATGGTTATTGTCAGTTATTTGGGCTTTGCCTTCCTTAGCGAAGATGTTGGTTACCTGAACAAAACGATTTTACCGTTACTTGGGCTTGATGGTATTTCATGGTATAACGAAGCAAAATTTTGGCCATATATTTTAACCTTCATTAATATGTGGAAGGGTGTCGGTTTCTTGTGTGTTATTTACTTAGCCGCAATTATCGGGATTGACCAAGAGTACTATGAAGCAGCCACTTTAGATGGGGCAAATAAATGGCAGCAAATCATTCACATAACGCTTCCTTCGATTATGCCTGTAATTATCATGATGACTTTATTGGGAATAGGACGCATTTTCTACTCCGATTTCGGCTTGTTCTATCAAGTGCCAATGAATTCGGGTGCTATTTATGACACAACGAATGTTATTGATACCTATGTTTACCGTGGATTAATGCAGCTTGGGGATATCGGGATGTCAGCTGCAGCAGGTTTATATCAATCGATCGTCGGATTTGTCCTTGTATTATTATCAAATTATCTCGTACGTAAAAAAAGTAAAGATAATGCATTATTTTAAGCTGGAGGTCGAAAGCGATGTATAAATCTGATCGAATAACACAATGGGTTTCTCATATCTTTTTAATCATACTTGCGGCAGGAAGCATCATACCGTTTATCATTCTTTTATCTTCTTCCCTGACCGATGAAGCAGCCATCATGAAAGAGGGATATTCCTTTATTCCAAAGGAGATGAGCTTTGATGCTTATAATTACCTGCTAAATAATTCATCTAGCATACTAAGGGCTTACGGAATTACCATCCTTGTTACTGTATTTGGAACCTTTGTAAGCTTGGCGATGACTTCGTTTTTGGCATATGCGCTCTCTCGCCGCGATTTACCTTATAAAAACGTTTTTGCTTTTCTAGTATTCTTTACTCTATTGTTCAATGGTGGACTTGTTCCGACCTATCTCGTTTATACGCAAGTATTTGATATTAAAAACACGATTTGGGCACTAATAGTCCCAGGATTACTCATGAACGGATTTAACGTATTGCTGATGAGGACATTCTTTATGACTTCTATTCCAGAGCCAGTTATTGAATCAGCACGCATGGATGGTGCAGGTGAATTTAGAACCTTCTTCTCTATCATTCTACCGCTCTCATTGCCAATTCTGGCTACGATTGGATTGCTTCAAACCATCATTTATTGGAATGATTGGTTTAATGGACTGATCTATATCACTGAACCGTCATTATTTAGTATCCAAAACATCTTAAACAGGATGCTGTCAGACATTCAGTTTTTAGCAAGCAGCAATCTAGGCACAAATGCGAGCCAGGCTGCTTCGCAAGTTCCTACCACAGGTGTACGGATGGCGATTGCTGTTATCGGTGTCCTGCCGATACTGATTGCTTATCCATTCTTCCAAAAATACTTGGTAAAAGGGATTGCTTTAGGTTCAGTTAAAGGTTGATTGATTTAAATTAATTACCATGGAGGGCTGATTGCAAAGCAATGGCCCTCCTATGATATATTTCAGGATAACAGTAAAAGCAAAGGGGGAACGACTGATGGAAGGTTTTATGCGGGGATTTTATAGTATCTCGGAGTGGATCATGAAGTTTGCTTATGTGAATATTCTTTGGATTGCATTTTCCATGCTTGGATTTATAGTTTTTGGCTTTTTTCCTGCCACTACAGCAATGTTTACAGTAGTTCGTAAATGGGTATTGAAGCAGTCTGATATTCCGGTCTTGAAAACCTTTTGGTTCACCTATAAAAAAGAATTTGTAAAAAGTAATCTATTAGGACTTGTCATCATTCTAGTTGGTTTTTTTATGTATTCTAACATTAGAATCGTGGAAGCAACTACGGTACATGCACTTAAACTACTTTATATACCAAATGTCATTGTTATTTTCATATTTTTACTCACTCTTTTATATATTTTTCCAGTGTTTGTCCATTTTGATGTCCGCCTGGCAGAAGGAATTAAAAATGCGTTTATTTTAATGACTGTTAACACTATGGCGACGTTTTGTATGGGAATTCTGACTGGATTCCTTTGTTTTATATTTATAAAATTACCAGGACTTCTTCCATTTTTCAGCGGGAGTATTATTGCTTTTTTACTTATGTGGATTAGTAACTATGTATTTATAAAAATGAATAAAGCTACTAATTTTTCCGTCGCGAGAAGCAGTACTAAAGTAAATTAATATTAGAGGCAGAAGTCAATGCGAAGAAATTAAAACGATTTAATAGGAGGTAAAAAATGGAGATTAGTAATTTAAGAACAAATCACGTTGTGAATCCGCTCGGATTTGAATTCGATCGCTTAAGTCTTTCATGGGTGACCGAGTCAGGGGGGGGCCCATCTATTTATCAAACGGCCGCCAGAGTGGAAATAGCGGCTGATCCTGACTTCGAAATGATTCTATTTGATTGCGGGAAAAGTCAAGAGATTGATAGTTTAGGGTACACTCCGGACCTACAGCTGAAACCACGTTCTCGTTATTATTGGCGGGTAACTATATGGGGGGATGCTCGTGACGAGGTAACAAGTGAAACTGCCTGGTTTGAGACAGCAAAAATGAATGAGCCATGGCAAGGAAAGTGGATTACTCCTGACTTGGGTAAGGAAATCCATCCATTAATTAGAACAAACTTTAACCTGCCAGCTGAAATTGTGTCAGCTAGAGCATATCTCTGCGGGGTGGGTCTATATGATGTGGAAATAAACGGAGAGAGAATTGGACAGGAATATTTTGCTCCGGGTTATAATGCTTATGATTTCTGGCTGCAGTATCAAACCTATGATGTGACGGACGTATTGAGGCGCGGAGAAAATACGATTGGTTTTATGCTTGGCAACGGTTGGTACAAAGGCCGTTTTGGGTTTGAAGGCGGTTATCATGAATTATATGGAAGTGAATTTGCTTGCATTGGTGAAATCGTTGTAACGCTTAAGGATGGATCCACCTTAAGAATCACTACGGATGAAGACTGGAAGAGTGCGCCAGCACCGATTACTTTTAGCGGCATTTATGATGGTGAGGTTTATGATGCAAATCTAGAGAATAAAGACTGGACACTGCCTAATTTTGATGATAGCGAATGGACAAGCGTTAGGAAAACGGAAATCAAAACAGACAGTTTTACAGCCAGACGAAATTTGCCTGTCAAAATCATGGAAGAAAGAAAACCAATTGAGATTATTCATACACCTGCTGGAGAAACGGTCCTTGATTTTGGTCAAGTAATGACCGGTTGGGTGCGGTTTAAAATCAACGCACCAAAAGGAGCAACAGTACAGCTTCAATACGGTGAAGTTCTTCAAAATGGAAACTTTTATCGCGAAAATTTGCGAGAGGCAAAAGCTGAATTTGTTTATATTTCTGACGGAAGTGGAAGAGAAGTACAGCCTCACTTCACCTTCTATGGCTTTCGGTATGTAAAGCTGACTGGTTTTGAAGGGGACATTAATCTGGATGATTTTACTGGCTGTGTCATCTACAGCGAAATTGAACAAACTGGAACAATTGAAACCTCAAATCCTTTGGTGAACCGATTATTCCTTAATGCCTTATGGGGACAAAAAGGGAATTTTCTCGATGTACCTACAGATTGTCCGCAGCGCGATGAACGGATGGGCTGGACAGGTGATGCACAGGTGTTTGCCCCTACAGCCTGCTACAATATGTATTCGCCTGCATTTTACCAAAAATACATGTTTGATTTACATGAAGAACAGAAAAGGTTAAACGGTTCCGTACCATTCACAGTACCTGTCGTAAAACCAAAAGATGGAAACGGTTTTATTTCAGGTAGTGGGTCAGCTGCATGGGGTGACGCTGCTACTGTTATTCCGTGGACATTATATACGTACTATGGAGATAAAGAGCTTCTTCGTCAGCAGTTCGATGCAATGAAGGACTGGGTCGAATATATTAAAAAAGTAGATGATGAATCAGGTGCAAAGAGACTGTGGCAGGTTGGTTTCCATTTTGGTGATTGGCTGGCATTAGATGGAAAGGATCCTCAAAGCCCAATGGGTGGAACCGATTCTTATTATATTGCTTCCGCTTATTATTGTTATTCGGCACAGCTAGTGGCAAAAGCAGCAAAGGTCCTGGGTAACACTGGCATGGCGGAACAATATGACATTCTGGCAAATGAAATTAAAGAAGCAATGATGAAGGAATATTTTACACCAAATGGCAGAAGTGCGATTAATACACAAACCGCCATGATTGTTGCCTTATATATGGATCTGGTACCAGAAAGTTTTCGGCCAAGATTAATAGAAGATTTAAAAGCAAAGCTTCGTGAGGATAAAATGCACTTACAAACAGGTTTTGTCGGTACGCCTTATTTCTGTAACGTATTATCTGAAAATGAAGCTAATGATTATGCGTATACTTTATTGTTAAATGATGATTTTCCAAGTTGGTTATATGCGGTCAAACTTGGTGCTACAACGATTTGGGAGCGATGGAACTCAGTGCTTTCGGACGGAAGCATAAGCGGAACAGGAATGAACTCATTAAATCACTACGCTTATGGTTCGATTGCTGAGTGGATGTATCGTTATATGTGCGGAATCAATCCGGTTGAAGATGCACCAGGGTTTAGAAAGATTAAACTATGTCCTAAACCATATGGAAAATTATCCTACGCCAAGGCAAAATTTTCTTCTCCGTCCGGATATATTGAGAGCGGCTGGGAATTAAAAGAGGATGGGTTGTTAACTTTTAGCTTTGTTGTACCATTCAATACTTCAGCTAAAGTTATCCTGCCTGATGCTGCTTTGGAAACTATTAAGGTAAATGGCGACTTGCTCGTTAATCGAGGTTTGGAAGCTAAGCAGGAAAGTAAGGAAGTTCTATGTGAGCTTACTGCAGGCACATATGTATTTCAATATCTACCGACAAAATCTTATATCTTAACTTATAGCACAAACAGTAGTTTAAAAGAGCTTCTAAACAATGAAGAAACAAAAGAAATTATTAAAAATGATCTACCAGAAATCGTAAATAACCCGATTGTAAAAAACGATCAATTTGTTGAAAAATCATTGCAAGAATTAATAAATTTCCCTTTATTCACTTCGTTGGCTTCATCAGAAAAATTAGATGAGTTAAATAAAAAACTAGTTCTTGTTCGACAATAGACTATTAAATCTTTAAAGAGAAGGACTTTGAAATTCTAGTAATAAGTTTAAAAATGTAGTGGTCCATGGAACTTATTCCCTTATAGTAGGCAGTAAAAAGAAAGGGTTGTACTGTCTATTATGAGGGGATTTTTTTCATAGAGGAAAATTAGAATAAACTATTTAAGATAATTACTATTTTTCCGTAAAATATACCATAAATCTTTAAAAAAACGATATAAACTGACAAGTAATAAACCGTTTACATAATTGAAACTAGCAATTGAAAGGAATGGAATTTATGACCGAAAACAGTGTTTTATGGATTGAATCCACACAAGGTAATTATTGGCAAACGAAGGAACCTGTTGAAACAGCTGATACACAACGTAATTTAATCATTACAGACAATAAAGGCCGTGTCGTTGAGGGTTTTGGCAGCTGTTTTAATGAACTTGGAATGTATGCGCTTAAATCTTTATCTGAAGAGGACCGTCAAAAAGTACTAGATTCTTTATTTGCAACGGATGGAGACTGCCAGTTTACACTTTGCCGCCTGCCAATTGGTGCAAGTGATTATGCCCTGGAATGGTATAGTCATAATGAAACCGATGACGACTATGAAATGGAGCATTTCTCGATTGAAAGGGATCAAAAGTATCTTATCCCATACATTCGTGAGGCCCAGAAAAGAAACCCGGATATGAAATTTTTCGCTTCACCTTGGAGTCCTCCTACTTGGCTGAAATTTCCGAAGGCTTATAATTATGGAACACTACGCTGGGAGAAAAAAGTACTTGAGGCTTACGCGCTTTATTTCGTTAAGTTTGTCCAAGCGTATGAAAAAGAAGGAATAAAAATCAACCAAATTCATGTGCAAAATGAAGTAATAGCTGACCAAAAATTCCCTTCTTGTAAGTGGACAGGTGAACAATTGCAGGAATTTATCCGAGACTATCTTGGACCAGCTTTTGAAAAGCACAATCTAGCTACAGAAATCTGGCTGGGGACCATCAATGCACCAGAACCTTGGCAAGAATTAATGACGGATACCACATCTGATTTCGATGTATACGCAGGCCTTGTTCTCAGTGATCCTGAAGCATATAAGTATATCAGTGGTGTTGGCTATCAATGGGCTGGAAAACATGCAATCCAGCGAACAGCTGAGAGTTACCCTGAGATGCGTTTTCTACAAACGGAAAATGAATGCGGAAACGGTAAAAATACTTGGGAATATGCTCAATATGTAAGCAACCTGTAACGCCATTATTTTGTCAATGGGGCAAATGGATATGTTTACTGGAATGCCGTTCTAGAGCCTAAAGGCCGCAGTACATGGGGCTGGGAACAAAATTCTATGATTACCGTCGATCCAGAAACAAAAAGCTTCCAATATAATCCTGAATTCTACGTGGTAAAACACCATTCTCATTTTGTGAAAAATGGAGCAGTAAGACTTGAAACAAAAGGTCATCTAACCGCTCATGCGCTAGCTTTCCAAAATCCTGACGATTCTATTGTATTAATAGTCAACAATCCACTAAAAAAACAACGGGAATTAGTATTTGAATATCAAGGCAAATCCTATCAATTTGATTTAAAACCTGAATCCTTTAACACGGTTGTTTTGAAGTAAACCAATGACTCCGGTATAAATGCCGGAGTCACCTTTTTCTATCAACAATAATAGTAAATATCGTTAAAAAATTATGAAGAAATTCTTCAGTTGGGAGGGATTTTTGTTGAATAAGTCAGCAAAAGTAATCATTGATACTAAAGCTAAAAAATTTCCTGTTAGTCCTTCATTGTATGGTCTTTTTTTCGAGGAAATCAACCGTGCGGGTGATGGAGGAATCTATGGGGAGTTAATTCGAAATAGGTCTTTCGAGGATACCATCATTCCTGACCGCTGCCAAGTAGAGGGATGTGAATTGCATTCACCTGCAGGGTGGGTTTCTCCTTTTGAAGAAGCACCGGGATCAATCCCAGGCTGGCAGCTGCGCAAGGATAATTCGAATAGTAAAGCAGGCATTTACCTAGATGGAAATGTCCCTATTAATAAGGAAAATCCCCTTTCTCTCAGGGTAGAGATTGAAGATTCATTTGATAAACGGATTTCAGTATACAATGAAGGATTTTGGGGAATCCCTTTGAAAAAAAATGAAAGATACAATCTATCTTTCTATGCAAAAAAGGAAGGGACGTTTTCTGGAAATCTGGAAATAACACTTGAAAATAAAATAGGTGAAAAATTGTCCTCAAGCCCCTGTGAAATAACATCTGAAAATTGGCAGAAATATGAGCTGGTATTAGAAAGTGGGGGCGAGGAGCCTGAGGGCATCTTAGCATTTTCAACGAATGAAAGAGGAACATTTTGGCTTGAGTTTGTATCCTTATTCCCCCAAAAAACGTTTTTGGAAAGGAAAAACGGCTTACGACCAGATTTAGTGGCCAGGGTTGCAGACCTAAAGCCCAAATTTTTGAGATTTCCCGGCGGGTGCTTTGTAGAAGGATTTTCAGTGGAAACAGCCTATCGCTGGAAGAAAACGATAGGGGATGTAACCGAAAGAAGTTCTCACTGGACGCTGTGGAATTACATGACAACCAATGGATTAGGTTACCATGAGTATTTACAAATGGCAGAGGATCTGGGCTTAGAGCTGATGTACGTAGTAAACTGCGGCCTCACTTGTCAAGGAAGACCAGGAGAGCATATCCCATTAGAAGACCTCGATGATTGGATCCAGGACATGCTCGATGCGATAGAGTATGCGAACGGACCAGTTACAAGCAAGTGGGGTTCACTTCGTGCTGAAAATGGCCATCCGGCTCCATTTCATTTGAAGTATATCGAAATAGGGAATGAAAATTTTGGACCTGAATACAATATCCGGTACAAATTGTTTTATGATGCAGTAAAAGCAAAATACCCTGAAATTATCACTATTTGGAATACGCATTGGGAGGTAGGAACAGAAACTAAAGGATTGCCGGTGGAAATCGTGGATGAGCATTTTTATGCTGATTTTGATTATTATGTCATGTATCACGATATGTATGATACTTATGATCGGAATGGTCCAAAGATCTACGTAGGGGAATATGCCATGATCCTTGGGCAAGGAGCGGGCGCGCTTAAAGGCGCCATTAGTGAAGCTGCTTTTATGACGGGAATGGAACGAAATCAGGATATTGTCGTGATGTCTTCCTACGCTCCTTTATTTGCTAATTTGAATCATATCAACTGGACACCTAACCTTATTTATTTTAATGGAACGAATTCTTATGTTTCACCATCTTACCATGTTCAAAAACTGTTTGCGGAAAACAGGGGAGATATCGTCTTAGAAAGTAAAGTAGAAACAGAAAGTCGCTATCCGTCTTTTAAAGGTGAAGTAGCAATCCGACAAAATGACCTTCAGAATATTAATGATATAAGCATTACGAGTGGTGACCAACTGCTATTTAAGAGTGAAAACTTAACAGAAGATAACCCATTAACTCACCTTGAATGGAATGTGCTAAGGATTGGCGAGCCTACTTGGAAAGAATATACCATGACTATGAATGCGACACTGGGGGAACAGGGGTTAAAGGTTCGGTTCCTAGACAGTACGAAAGAATGGCAGCAAAACTATATTCTTTGGGAGCTAGACGCAAACGGTGAGAGCCGGTTACTGCATATCAATGGTTGGTCTCGTGTGAAGCTCACCCCTAATCAAGCTGTGAATGTAAATTCAGATGGTGGTCATCATTTATGTGCCAAGGCTACAAAGGATTCTATTTATTGCTATCTTGATGGTCAGTTGGTACATGAGTATAAAATAGCAACCATTCCATATCTCACTACAGTAACCACGCTTGATGAAAAGAATAATCAGGTAATAGTCAAATTGGTTAATGCTTCTGAATTTAATCTACGAACATCGATTGATATTGAGGGGAAAGAGAAACTAGTGGGTAAGCAGATCATTTTAACCTCAGACGATCCAAACAATACAAATACTATGGAAGAACCTAACAAGGTAATTCCTTTTGAAACTGCATTGCAGTTGGATAGTAATTTGTATGATATCCCTGCTTATGGTGTAGTCATTTTAAGAATCGAGTTATAATTATTTCTTCTAAGGTCCAGGTGATATCCTGGCCTTTTTTGTTATGTTAAATACCAATTTATAAGGGATTTCACTACTTCTTAGGTTAATCACAGAATTTTTATTTATTTTTCATAAAAGATAAAAAAATACAATTTATCATAAAATAATACCATAAACTAGCTCACTATCAATCTATACTATAAATAAATAAAGCGCTTTAAAAAAACAAAATAAATTAATTTATTATTTTACCTCATGTTGAAAAGAGTATGACTAATTAAAAATTAACAAAAATGAAAACGTTTTAACTATCTAGGGAGGGAAAACCATGGCATTAAGAGAACAAGATTTAATAAAAGTGAACCATGCTCCAAGTACAAATCAGAAGCTGTCCTTATTAGAAAAAGTTAGTTACGGTTTGGGAGATACGGGTTCAAACTTAATTTATACGGTTATAACCACTTATTTAACGTTTTACTTTACGGACGTATATGGACTTGGGGCCGCTGCAGTGGGTACCTTAATGTTGGTTGCAAGATTTGTAGATATGATTGATAGTCCGATTTTTGGGGTCTTGATCGATAGGACAAATACTAAATGGGGGAAATCAAGACCTTGGATTTTATGGTCAAGTATTCCATTTACGATTGTTTCCATTCTCCTCTTTATGGGACCGGAATTAAGCGCTTCCGGTAAATTGGCCTACGCTTACATATTTTATATTACAGCCAATGTGTTATATGCAGCCGTTAATAACCCATTAACAACAATGCTTCCAAGTATGTCAAGCGATGTTCAGGAAAGAACCGTTGCCAATGTGTTTCGTATGTTTGGCGGACAAGTGGGCGGATTAATTGTTAACTTAACTTTATTACCACTTGTTGCTTATTTTGGCGCTGGCAATCAGCAAAAAGGTTTCTTCTATGCGATGACACTATTTTCTGTTGTTGGATTAATCTTGTTCTTTGTTACCTTCCTTAACACAAGAGAACGTGTTCAAAATATCTCTGGTAACGAATCTATTCCTGTAAAAGAAAGTCTAAAAGCGATTAAAGGGAATCGCCCATGGATAGCTGTTTCCTTATTAGGAATCGTATTCTTCATGTTGTATATCATGAAATTGTCTGCAGGTATTTATTACATTTCTTATAACATCGGTAAGCCTGAACTCATTTCAACCGTCAATACCCTTGCAATGTTTTCACTTGTAGGCATTTTGGCAACACCATTCTTAACAAAGAAATTTAGTAAAGTACTATTAATTAATACAGGTATTGCTATCAATATCATTGGTCAATTAATCATCTTTATGGGTGGAGATAATGTACCAATGATTATTACCGGTACAATTATAGGTTCAATCGGTATGGGATTGCCAGGGGGATTATTGTTTACCTTAATGGCTGATACGGTTGACTATGGTGAGTGGAAATCAGGAGTTCGTGCACAGGGAATCCTTGTATCTGCTGCTGGTATTGGAATTAAATTAGGTTCGGGTCTTGGTGGTGCAATCCCGGCTTGGTTACTAGCTGCCGGCGGGTACGTTGCAAATCAACAACAAACAGAGACTGCACTGCGAATGATTTCTCTTAGCTACTTGTGGCTGCCAATTTTCTTTAGTATAGTATCCATCCTTATTATGGCTTTTGTCTATAAATGGGAAAAGCCCCATCATGAAATTATTGCTGAACTAGAAGCAAGAAGAGCACAACGTTAATCAATAGATATATTAATTTATAAACCTATGAAAAGAGACCGGGGTATACATACCCGGTCTCTTCATTTTATAGGATGATCTTTAAAATGCTTTGGTGTAACACCTGTAAATTTCTTAAATACTTTTATAAAATAGCTTTGATCCGTAAAATTTAATAGAGTACAAATTTCAGATAAGGAATAGGATGATAAAGCTAATAAATTTTTTGCTTCTTCTATTTTCACTTTTTGAATATATTCGCTCAAAGAAATTCCTGTTTCTTTTTTAAAAAGCGAGGATAAATAATTTGGAGTCAATTGTACCAGCTCTGATAATTGAGACAATGTAATGTTTTCATATACATGGTTAAAAATAAAATTCTGACAGAGTGAGATAGGTTTAGAATACTGTTCAATTTGGCTGATGTGAACTCTTTCAGCAAAGTCACCAAATGCTTTTTCCATTAATTTCTTTACCTCATGAATATCCTGTAATTCTTCGAGTCTTTGAATATATAAATCACTTAAGGAATAGGCGATTTCTGGATATAAACCGCCTTCCATTGCAGCTCTAGTGGCTAAGGTAATGCCTGAAATGGTTAAATTCTTTTCACTTCTTAATTGGCTATTCTTTGATAGGACTCCATATTCAAATTCCTCATTTGCGATGTTCAAATAGTTTAACAGTTCCTCTTTTTTTCCTTTTGTTATTGCTCCAAAAAGTTTCTTTTCAATTAAATAATCATGATGGAATTTAGTATTTTGACGTCTTAAAGATATTTCCAAATCGGGACTTTCAGTAAGAACCTCCTGATCCTCCATTATTTGATTCTGTTTGATAACATAGTCTGTATCAAGTAATTGATGATAGATCATATAGTGGACAAGGATACCGGCACGTGTCAAGTCATGAAGCTTCATAACTGGAAGTGATTGATAGTAAAGAATAATGAATTCTTGATCGATAAAAAATCCAAGGTCATGATTCATCCTTCTTATCATATCTTCAGAGTAATTAGTAAAAACGGATGGACCGCCAATAATACTCCCTTGGAATGTATCTCCACCCTGTAAATTAACAGTCAAGTAATTTTCAAGTAATTTAGTCGATTTGATTATCGGGTATTCTGATGAATCATCGTTTCTCATTAGCTGTCTTAAATAGTCTAATTTTGCAAGGTATAGTGGGTTTTGTCTGTAACCTGATGATGATTCAAAAAGTAATTCACCTTTTGAATCAAATAGGTAAAAAGGAATTTTCAAAGTCTCATTCATATGCCTGCAAATATACTCTAAGTGGTCTCTATTAAGATATGGCATGCTTAGTTAGTTCCCCTTTTAAAGTAAACGAATTCAATATTATTTAATTTAGTTAATAAGATAATACTATTTTTCGATAAATATTACCATAACTAACAGCGAGAAATTAATACAATATAAAAATAGAAAGCGTTTTCTATTAACCATACTAGGAGGTTCACAATGCGAGATATCAAACAATTAATTTCACAAATGACATTAGAAGAAAAAGCGAGCCTATGCTCAGGATTAGATTTCTGGCATTTAAAAGGAATTGAACGATTAGGAATTCCATCTCTAATGGTAACAGACGGACCCCACGGTTTGCGTAAGCAGGCAGAGGGTGCAGATCATTTAGGAATTTATAACAGTGTTCCTGCCACTTGTTTTCCGTCAGCGGCCGGAATGGCTAGCTCCTGGAATCGCGAACTCATTGAAAAAGTGGGGATAGCTCTAGGAGAAGAATGCCAGGCAGAGGATGTAGCAGTTTTGCTTGGACCTGGAGTGAATATTAAGCGTTCACCGCTTTGTGGAAGAAACTTTGAGTATTTCTCTGAAGACCCTTATTTGGCTTCTGAAATGGCGGCCAACCATGTTAAAGGTGTTCAAAGCCAAGGAGTCGGAACGTCTTTGAAACACTTTGCGGCAAATAATCAGGAGCACCGCAGAATGTCAACCGATGCTGTTGTAGATGAAAGAACATTGCGCGAAATTTATTTGGCCAGCTTTGAAGGTGTGGTCAAACAGTCCCAGCCATGGACCGTTATGTGTTCCTACAATAAAGTAAACGGAGAATACGCTTCTGAGAATGAATATCTGTTAACTGATATTTTAAAAGAAGAGTGGGGCTTTGAAGGTTTCGTTGTTTCCGACTGGGGTGCGGTAAATGAACGTGCAGACGGGCTTGCAGCTGGATTGGAACTAGAAATGCCGTCTAGTAACGGTATCGGCGACCAAAAAATTGTCAATGCAGTAAAAAGCGGTGAACTATCTGAAGAAAAATTAGATAAAGCAGTAGAACGATTATTGCGCATTATTTTTATGGCAGTTGACCATAAAAAGGAAAATGCAGTTTATGACGCAGATGCCCATCACCAGCTGGCCAGAAACATGGCAAGGGAAAGCATGGTGCTTTTAAAAAATGAAGAAGCTATTCTGCCGCTGAAAAAAGAAGGAACGATTGCGGTTATTGGAGAATTTGCCAAGAAGCCAAGGTATCAAGGTGGGGGAAGTTCTCATGTAAAACCGACAAAGCTTGAAAACATTGTGGAAGAAATCGAGAAAACAGCTGGGAAGCACACGAATGTGTTATATGCTCAAGGTTACAGTCTTGACTCTGACGAGATCGATGGAACGCTTATTGCAGAAGCAAAAGACGTGGCGGCTCAAGCTGATACGGTTATTCTTTTTGCCGGGCTTCCTGACCGTTATGAATCTGAAGGCTATGACCGCGAACATTTGCGCATGCCGGAAAACCACCGTCAATTAGTCGAAGCTGTAGCGGAAGTGAACCGCAATATCGTTGTCGTGTTAAGCAACGGCTCACCGATTGAAATGCCATGGATTGGCAATGTAAAAGGGTTACTCGAAGCATATTTAGGTGGTCAAGCACTTGGAGGTGCCATCGCAGATTTATTATTTGGCGATGCAAATCCGAGTGGAAAATTGGCGGAATCCTTTCCTAAACAACTAAGCGATAACCCTTCTTTCCTGAACTTCCCGGGAGAAGGCGACAAAGTGGAATACAAGGAAGGTATTTTTGTTGGTTATCGTTACTATGATACGAAAAAAGTTGAACCGCTATTCCCGTTCGGATTTGGATTAAGCTACACTACTTTTGAATATAGCAATCTTTCAATCAGTCAAAAAGAGATTCAAGATACCGAAACGGTCGCAGTCAGTGTAACTGTTAAAAACACAGGTGTTCGAGCTGGAAAAGAGATTGTGCAGCTTTACGTAAAAGATGTAAAAAGCAGTGTCAACAGACCTGAAAAAGAGCTGAAAGGCTTTGAAAAAGTCGACTTGCAGCCAGGTGAGGAAAAAACGGTTACGTTCTTGTTAAATAAGCGTTCATTTGCTTACTATAATGTGGAATTGAAAGACTGGCATGTGGAAACAGGAGAGTTTGAAATTCAAGTAGGAGAATCGTCGCAAGAGATTTACCTTAAAGAAAGCATCGTTGTTCAATCAACAGTTTCGATAAGAAAGCAGGTTCATCGCAATACCCTTGTTGGTGATTTGCTTGCTGACCTGGTTTTAGGGCCGTTGGCAACAGAATTAATAAATAAACACAATCCATTCCCGGATTTAGGTGCAAATGAAGGGGATGCTGCCGAAATGATGGAAGCCATGATGAAATATATGCCGCTCCGTGCATTAGTGAACTTCAGCATGGGTGCGTTTACAGAAGAAATGTTAACAAATCTGATGGACGAATTAAGTCGATTCTCGGGTAGTAATGAAACTAATCTTGTTAAGAAATAAGTAGATTACACCTTTTTTGCCCCCCTTCTCATAGAGTGTGGGGGCAAATAAGTAAGATATATTTTAGTTCAAATTACTCTGGTTAAGGTTTCTGTAAGGAAAAGAAATCATTATATAAACTAAAATTTGTTTAGCGTGTTTAGTAGCAGGGAAAATTGTTTCTTAACCCAAAGAAATCGATCATAAGGGAAAAGATTACAATAACCGAATTTATAAAAACAAATTAAAGCTGTCTCACAAGCTTATTTAAAAATAAAAAACCCACGGAATATGACTGAGGCCACTGAAAAACTTCAGT
>NZ_JAGGQY010000049.1:0-63986 GCF_018613105.1 Bacillus sp. ISL-77 | reverse complement strand
CTGAAGTTTTTCAGTGGCCTCTATATTAAATGGACGGTTTTTTTGTCTTTTTCATATTTGCTTGTTTATTATTTTTTGATTTACCTGGCGATTGACTCGCCTTTTTTTGTCTTTCCTGCTCAGATTGGAGGTTTAATTTATGAAGAATTAATAATTGATAGGCATTACATGCAAGCAACGCCAACATCATCAGGTAAAGCCAGCTCTTTTCATTGACACGCAGAACTGGAACCCACTCAACTAACGTAACCACAATCATAAAGAACATGGCAGGAATAAACGCATCTTTATTTGTCTGTTTCGTTTTGTACCACGCAACAATTAGACCAACGACTAAAAGAAGGATAGCGGGACCAAAATAAGGCAGAAGCGTATCTTTTGAGTCAGCAAAATTTTCGTATCGTAAATAAACTAAATCAAATAAACCAAATAGAATCAGGACAATTTGAACAGCATTCCAAAGTGAAACAGATTTAAAGATTCCTAAACCAAAACGGTGAACTGTTAAATATGCAAAAAAGCCCATTTGGCTGATGACACTAAACAGAAAGCCCATGACAATTAACCAAATTAATGTGGATAAAATATCAATGAGTTTAAATTCAGTAAAATAGGGCTGAAACTCATTCCAACGAACAATAAAGCCCACAATAGCCGTTGTGAGTCCGCCAACTAATAATGTGTTCAAAAATAGTTTTACCCAATTACGGCTCGTCACACTATAAACCTCCATACTACAAAAATAAATAACATTATGATTGTACCAAGCCAAATTTGAAAAATCCATAATTTATGATTCCTTACGAATAATCTTTCAGCAGTTACTACATGCTAAACTTAAGGATTTTATGTGAAAGGGGCTTATTAATGAAAGCAAAAAGCATGTTGCTCCTCCTGCCCATCATGGTGTTCCTGACAAGTTGTTCTCCCAATGATGCCAGCAGCGGAGGACAAATTGATTACGAAGAAACGAAAAAAATGGTCGTTGATATTCTCAAAACGGATGATGGTAAGAAAGCAATCCAAGATGTGATGTCAAGTGATAGCATGAAGGAAAAACTAGTTATGGACCAAAAGGTGGTCTCTGACACCATCGAGCAAACACTAACTTCTGATAAAGCAAAACAATATTGGAAAGAAACATTCAGTGATCCCAAATTTGCACAAAGCATTTCTAAAAATTTGAAAACTGAAAATAAAAAGTTACTAAAGGAATTAATGAATGACCCTGAATATAGAGGAATGATGATTGAAGTTTTTAAAGAGCCTGAAATACAAAAAGAGTTGGCAGATGCTCTAAAAAGCAAAGAATACCGCGAGCATCTCCAGAAAGTAATTACGGAAACGGTAGATAGTCCTTTATTTAAAGCGAAAATACAAGAATTGCTCTTAAAGGCAGCCGAGGAAGCGAATAGTAAAGCAGCGGCAAAAAAAGGCAGCTAAAGCCACCAAGGGAGCTGAGGGCAAACAGGTATCCGGTTTAAAGATTAATGCTTTCTTATCAAAAATAGAAGCCTTTCCACATAGGAGAGGCTTCAATTTTTATTCATCTACTTATTTTTTAGCAATCCTGTTACTTTTTCTGCTATTTCAAGGTACACTTTTCCAATCTGGTGATTTTCTTGATAAACGGATGGAGCAAAGTCTTCATCGTTCCAATCAGGCTGATTTAGAGGAAGACGGCCAAGAACTTCAGTATTCAATTCTTCCGCTAATTTATCACCGCCGCCTTGTCCAAATACATATTCTTTTTCCCCGGTCAATTTACTTTCAAAATAAGCCATGTTTTCAATGACACCAAGAACCTCATGGTCAGTTTTCAGAGCCATTGCCCCAGCACGTGCTGCTACAAAAGCAGCAGTTGGATGTGGTGTTGTCACAATAACTTCTTTACATGTCGGAAGCATCGTATGAACGTCTAATGCGACATCCCCTGTTCCAGGTGGTAAATCTAAAAGTAAATACTCAATCTCGCCCCATTCTACTTCATTAAAGAAACTGTTTAACATTTTCCCTAACATCGGTCCACGCCAGATAATAGGTGAATTATCCTCGACAAAGAAGCCCATTGAAATGACTTGTACTCCAAAACGTTCAACAGGAATTATTTTTTCGCCTCTAACAACAGGTCTTTCTGTAATTCCCATCATATCTGGAACACTAAATCCATAGATATCCGCGTCAATTAGTCCAACCTTTTTGCCTAGACGTGCTAGTGCAACGGCGAGGTTAACCGAAACAGTTGATTTACCAACTCCGCCTTTTCCACTTGCGATCGCAATGAAAGTGGTATTATTTGAATGAAGCAGGTTGGTATCATTACTTTCTGGTTGTGCATGACGGTTTGCTGCTAACACTTCTTCAGGAAGTTCACTAAAACGGATTCCAACCGATGCCGCTCCTGCTTCTTTTAACAAATTGACAATTTGTGTTTGCAGTTGGAGCTGTTCAGCTGTACCTGTCTTCGCGATGGCCACCTTCACACTGACATGATTTTTTTCTTCTTTTACTTTTATTTCAACAATAGCATTTAATTCAGCTAATGTTTTATGTAAAAATGGTTCTTTGAGGCTGCCTAGAACCTCATGGACTCTTTCTTCTGTTAACATAAAAAAGCACCTCACATTTGAATTCGTTTCCATCTCTCAGTATATCATAACCACGCCCGGAAACAGTTAATTGAATCACACGTACTTTATAGGTTGAATCCAACTTTTTGCAAAAAAATAGAAGGGGTTATCCCGCCTTCAATAATCTGGTTCAACTAATTCTTTTTCATTCGTGTAATAACGAGTAATTCCTTGATAGATGGATATCGCAATTTTTTCTTGGTAAGCATCCTTTTTTAAATTTTCCTTTTCTGCTGGATTGGACAAAAAGCCCACCTCAACTAAAATACCCGGTTTCTTTGCATTCTTTAATATATACACATTATTGATTGGTTTGGCTCTGCGAGTGGTGTTCTCTAAGTTTTTTCGAAGTTCTTCTTGGACGAATTTTGCTGCCTTAGCATTTTCCTTAAAATGTGGAGCATAAAAGGTTTGTGCTCCGCTCCACCTGGCAGAAGGAATCGCATTTAAATGAATGCTGACAAAAAAATCGTTATCACCGTTATTGATCATTTTTAGTCTATTTTTTAAATCTTCAACTTTTCTTCTACTGTAACCCCTTGTATCCGAATCGGCTAAGTCTGTATCTGTTTCTCTCGTCATAATCACAAGGGCACCTTGCATTTGCAGGTAATCCTTGACCTTCTTAGTAATCTTTAAGGCAATGTCTTTTTCCAATGTTTGACCCGTTCCAGCACCGCCATCTGGACCGCCATGGCCCGGGTCAAGTAAGATGATTTTTCCCGACAATGGAAGGTTCCACGCATTTAACGAGTCATCTTGAGCAAAATCGTATTGTAAAACGAAAAATAAGACAAATAGCCCCACAATAAAACTTATGATTTTTAATCTTCGTTTTGACACCCAGATCATTCCTTCCCGCTCGTCCCTTTTCACTAAACTATATGGGACAAAGGGGGGATTTAGAACAGGAAGAAATGATGGACGTTAGTGAAGACGGAGCTTGTGGCGCCTTTGCCCCTTTTCATAGCCTTCTCTCCACCAGATATGAATATATTGCTCACATAGGTAATAAAGTGATTCACTCATGGTACCCTCTTCACCGCTTCCCCAATAAAGGAAAAAATTATATAGGGTATCAATTAAATGTTTTTCTTCTCGATAGCAGCGTTTGCGAACCTCATCTAAGTCTTCTCCATAATAACCAAACTTGCTGAATTTTGCCCCCAATAAAAAGGCTTCAAGGGCAATGTCATAGCACGCTTCTTCTATGCCTGTATTCATTATTAGGCTGGAGGCAATTTTTGTAGAGCCAAAGTATTGTTGGACTCGTTCTTTTAATGTATTGATCGATAACTCCCGAAGGACGGAACGCTCATATTTTATTTGTTTTTCCCGTTTTTTTTCTTTAAAGGTCGTAATTACTGTCACTACTTTTCACCTCTTAGAACTATTCTTTATCTGTGGTTCAGAAGAAATGCAAAGTTCTGACCGTTATAAGTTGCCAATTTTTATCCGATGGATTTGTTCATGCAGAAATAATTGTTAACAAATGATTCAAACAATTTTTATGTTGCTTTTTGTAAAATTAAGGTGGAGTGTTAAAAAATGAGAGGAAGTGGAAAATGATCGTAAAACCCCGGACGATGTCAAAAGAATATAGAACACTGTTATCTTTAAACGCACGTATGGATTTATCGCCAAAAGATAAGAAACATTTAGTGTACCTAGAAAAGGGCTACCAGGGAGAGTTGAAATTTGACCGGTTAACAATGAAATTGGAAAATGAACTTTATATAATAAATGATTTGTGCCTCGAGCAGAATAAATCATTTATTCAAATTGATACATTAATCATTTCTCAGCATACCGTCTACCCGTACGAAGTAAAAAACTATGAGGGAGATTATAGGTATGAATTAGGAAATTTCTATCCTAAATTATCTAAGGATGAAATAAGAAATCCATTTCACCAATTAAATCGTAGTAAATCACTCCTCCGCCCTTTACTTAAAAATCTTGGCTTTTATTTACCTATTGAAGGTGACGTGGCCTTTGTCAACAAAAATTTCACCTTATATCAAGCCCCATTAAACGAACCCATTATACATCCCACTCAGCTTAATAGCCTGATGCAAAAATTAAACGGAATCCCGTCAAAACTAACGAACCGCCACAAAATGCTTGCTGACCAATTAATCTTACTGCATCAAACCGACTCCCCCTATACTCGTTTTCCGCCTTATAGCTATGGTCAATTGCAAAAGGGGCCTCTTTGCGCAGATTGTCACTCGTTAATAACTTCAGTTGTGGATAATAAGATAATTTTGGTGTGTGATAAATGCGGGCACGAGGAGTTGGTCGATTCAGTTGTCCTACGCTGCGTGGAGGAGTTAGTGCTGCTTTTCCCTGATTTAAAAATTACAACGAATCTGGTTCATGATTGGTGTGGAGTGGTTGGGTCTAGAAAAACGATACGAAGAATTCTAATGCAAAACTATAAGTCAGTTGGAGAAAGGCAACATAGGTATTTTGAATAATAATTGATTAAAGCCATCTCCTACTTCACTTTATGTCCAATTAAACGCCCTTCCATTTGTCGTAGAGGGGCCTTGTTTTTTATTAAGGATATGGAACCCTATTTCATATACCGGCGAGGCGCTTTTCCCTCTTTCCTCGGTAAATGGAGACACTTTTCATTTACCGGCGAGGCGCTTTTCCCCCTTTCCTCGGTAAATGGAGACCCTTTTCATTTACCGCCGAGGCGCTTTTCCCTCTTTCCTCGGTAAATGGAGACCTTTTTCATTTACCGCCGAGGCTCTTTTTCCCCTTTCCTCGGCAAATGGAACCTCCCCCTCTTTAAAAGAGGTTAATGCCACTTTTCCTGTTGTTTCGATAACTCCCCGAACAAGTAAATTCACCTCTCCTCATCCTAAAGTTGTAGATAAACTTCAAGCTTTTTTCCGAGGGGGGAATTTCCAGAAACCAGTATGCTTAAGACATCAAGAAACAAAGGAGAGAGACAGAAATGAAAAATAAAGTTGTAATGATTACTGGTGCCTCTAAAGGATTGGGCAGGGCGTTAACACTGGCTTTTGCAAAAGAAGGTTCTCGGCTTGCGATTTGCTCGAGATCAGTAGAAAGCCTTCGAAAAGTAAAAGACGAAGCTGAAAACTTAGGTGCCGAGGTATTGGCGGTTACTGCTGATATTTCCAAATCACGGGATGTGGAAAGGTTCATAGCGATGGCAGAAGAAACCTATGGTCATATTGATGTACTGATTAATAATGCATCGATATTGGGCCCTAGTCCAATGCCATTACTACTCGATTACCCAGAAGAGGAATTTGCCGAGGTGATGTGGGTTAATTCGATTTCGCCATTTCTCGTAACGAGAAGAGTGATTCCGGGGATGCTTGAGCGGAATGAAGGATCCATTATCAATGTGACTTCTGAAGCCGGCCACACCGGTTATGCAGGATGGGGTGCATATGGGATATCCAAATTTGCCGTTGAGGGCCTTACCCAAACCTGGGCGGATGAATTGAGTGAGACAAACGTACGGGTTAACATGATCGACCCGGGCGAAATGGACACAGAGATGCACCACTTGGCCGTTCCTAATTGCGATTACCCATTAGCAAAACCCGAGGATATTGTTGATATATTTTTATATCTGGCATCAGATAAATCTGCAGGAATTAATGGCCAGCGGTTTGAGGCCCAGTCTGGGGAGGTGTCATGATGGCGACCAAAGCGTTAGATTTTTATCTACCTGATGAATTAAATGCATCCCATCCCCCTGAAAAACGAGGCTTAAGAAGGGATCATGTCCGGATGATGGTACTGGACCGGTCTACGGGAGAAATCAAGCATGACCAGTTCTTCCACTTGGCAGATTACCTTCAGCCTGGGGATCTGGTCATAGCCAATAATAGCCGAACCATTCCCGCGGTATTACAAGGTAAATGGTCAAGAAACAACAAAACAATCGCACCCAAAGTGGAAGTCAGGTTGGCAAGGCGCCGTCGTAAAGAATTGTGGGATGCGGTAATTGTAGCTAACCCTGTTAAAACAGGCGATCGGCTAGACTTTTCCCCGGAATTGTCAGCAATCGTAATCGGCGAGAAAGAGAAATCGCCACTTAAGACCATACAATTTACGAAAAAAGGCACAGAGTTATTTAATAGTATCTATGACCTCGGTGAACCGGTCCGATATGAATATATTGAACAGCCATGGGACCTGGATTACTATCAAACCGTTTTTGCCAGCCATCCTGGTTCAGTCGAAATGCCCTCGGCAGGCAGAGCCTTTAGCTGGGAGCTCATTTTTAAAATGAAGCGCAAAGGCATCCAGCTTGATTTTATCCAGTTGCATACCGGGTTAAGCTATTCACTTGATGATAGGTGGCACCAGTCACCCGAAGAGAATGAAGAGGAGTATCAAATCTCTAAACGAATTATGGAACGGATCCTCCAAACGAAAGCATCTGGCAAAAGAGTCATTGCCGTTGGTACAACAGTAGTTCGGGCGCTCGAGACGGCCGCTAAAAACGGGGCCCTTTCAGGGGTGACAAATCTCTATATCGATCCACACTATCCTTTACAAATAGTTGACGGAATCATTACGGGGCTTCATGAGCCACAAGCAAGTCATCTCGATATGTTGTCCACCTTTGTATCAGAGCACCATTTACTACAGGCATATGATTATGCAATCAAAGCCGGCTATCTATGGCATGAGTTTGGGGATATGAATCTAATCTTATGACGAAAGGAGGCAAAAAGCATCAGAAAAGGCAGCTTTTCTAAGTTCAAAGGAAGCGAAACAAACCACCTAATAAGCTATAATAACAGTAAATGCAGGACGCTGGAGGAGAATGTATGTCGGAAGAGAATAAAGATATCGGCATTTTAAAGGAAATCGCTGAACTATTAAATGAAGGAACCGATACAAATGACGTATTGTCTGGAGTGTTGAAAAGGCTTCTTCAAGTGACGGGACTTCAAACAGGCTGGATATTTTTATTGGATGAACATGGAACGCATCATCTTGCAGCCGACGAAGCCCTGCCGCCTGCTTTGGCGAATAACGATAATCAGAGGATGTGTCAGGGTGGATGCTGGTGCGTCAATAAATACAACACTAAGAGATTGAACAAAGCCACCAATATTATGGAATGTAAACGGATTGAAGATGCCCTAGAAGATCAGGCTGGTGAAACATGCGGTCTCACCCATCATGCCACTGTCCCGCTCGGAGCTGGAAATGAACGATTCGGGATCTTAAATGTAGGTTCGCCCTACAAAACCCATTTTCAAAAGAAGGAACTCGCATTACTGGAAGCCGTTGCGTATCAAATCGGCACGGCGCTGAAACGGATCAAACTTACCCAGCGGGAACAAGTAACAGCACTGGTCGCTGAGCGGAATCGGCTTGCAAGAGATCTTCATGATTCTGTTAATCAGCTGTTATTTTCCTTAAGCCTTACAGCGAGGGCTGGAGTGGAAATGACAGAGCAGGATGAAGTGAAACAAACGTTTGGCTATATACAGGATTTAGCGCAGGAAGCGCTTGGCGAAATGAGAGCATTAATCTGGCAGCTGCGACCGCTTGGATTGGAGAATGGAGTAGTAAGTGCCCTGAAAAGTTATGCAGAAATGCTCGGACTGTCCATTGAAGCAAACATCACAGGAGCTGCTAGCATTCCAGGAACGGTCGAGGAAGCATTGTGGCGCATCGGCCAAGAGGCTCTGGCCAATTGTAAAAAGCACTCCCAGACCACAGAAACCAGCCTCACCTTTCATGCTGCCAAAGATGAGGTTGTCATGTCCATCAAGGATCACGGCTGCGGCTTCCACTTTGGAGAAAATCTCGAGATCCCCTCATTGGGATTACAAAGCATGAGAACACGGACAGAGGCATTAAATGGCCAATTTCATTTAAAAAGCAAACCAGGAAGCGGGACAGAAATAGAAATTCATATACCGTATTAAGGAGGAGAACTCAGTGAGTATCCGCGTACTAATCGCCGATGACCATCACGTCGTCAGAAGAGGTCTAGTCTTTTTTCTTCGGACCCAAAAAGAACTTGAAATTATCGGGGAAGCCGCCAATGGCAAGGAAGCGGTTGATCAGGCAAAATTACTGAAGCCAGATATTATTTTAATGGATCTGGTGATGCCGGAAATGGACGGAATCCAAGCCACAAAGATTATTAAAAAAGAACAGCCAGACATCAAAATCATGATGTTGACGAGCTTTTCCGACCAGGATCATGTCATTCCAGCGCTCGAAGCCGGTGCTTCAGGGTTCCAGTTAAAAGATATCCAGCCCGATGAACTGGTCACATCCATTAAAAAAATCATTGGCGGAGAAAACCAGCTCCACCCAAAGGCTACCTCTCATTTACTTGCCAATTTGTCCAATAAAAACAAGCAAGAAAAGAATTTACTAGCGGAATTAACGAAAAGAGAGTTGGATGTTTTAAAAGAAATTGCCAACGGAAAAAGCAATAAAGAAATTGCAGCCTCGTTATTCATCACCGAAAAAACAGTAAAAACCCATGTATCAAACCTTTTGGCGAAACTCGAATTGGCTGACCGGACACAAGCCGCCTTATATGCAGTAAAAAACCAATTAGTAGACTAAAACCCCGTCATAATGAAGAACCAGGCTGACGTGCAGGTAATGTTATCTCGCCGAGTCCTATGCGAGGACCGGAAGCCATCAATCTCAAATCATTGGCAATCTTGGACATGTCCATTATTCATATTTTAAGTGCAGCTGATATATAGAAAAAAGTTACCATTAATAATATCGCCAATGTTACCCATCCTATAAAGGAAAAACATATTTGGAGGTAATTTCATGGCACAATTAAGAGATATCATGACATCAAATGTTCTTACAGTTAACGAAACACAGACCGTACAGGAAGCTGCAGCATTAATGAGCGAATATAATATCGGAGCTATCCCAGTAATCAATAACAGCAGACAAATGGTTGGAATTGTAACGGATCGTGATATTACCCTTCGTACTACAGCACAAGGAGAAGATCCACAAACACCAGTATCTCAAGTCATGACTGCACAGCAGATCGTACAAGGTACACCTGATATGGATGTCCATCAAGCAGCAAATTTGATGGCACAGCAGCAAATTCGCCGATTGCCGGTAATCGAAAATGGACAAATAGTAGGAATGGTTGCTTTAGGTGATCTAGCAGTACAAAATCAATATGCAAACGAGGCAGAACAGGCATTACAAAGTATTTCAACTCCTTCCGCACCTCAACAATAGTAAGGGGTTACCTTTATTGTCATAAAATAATTATTAGCACAGATCAGCCCTTGATCTGTGCTAACATTTTTTTAAGTAAATAAATTAGATGTAGCCGTTAATAACGCTGCACTAACTCCAGATGACAAACCGGCTGCTGAATTTGATGAAAATTATTAGAATCGTTTAATCTCAGTTGATTTAACTGGCACAGCACTTTGCTTAAAATATGAATTGCAGCAAATGTTAAAACAAGGACATAGTGGAAAAAAACGAAGATTTACCTCTTCGTTTTTTTAATTTGTTACTCACCGCTTAAAAGTTTCAAAAGTATATTGAGCCATGATATGTGGTCAAAAAAATTTTTCGTGATCAAAATGTGGTCAAAAGCACTTTTTAGGCATAAAAAAGACCCCCAACCAAATTGGTTGAGAGCCTTTGAAACGCCAAAAATTAACGTTTTGAGAACTGAGGCGCACGACGAGCACCTTTAAGACCGTATTTTTTACGTTCTTTCATACGTGCATCACGAGTTAATAATCCAGCGCGCTTTAATGTTGGACGGAATTCAGGGTCAGCTTGAAGTAATGCGCGAGCAATACCGTGGCGGATTGCGCCAGCTTGACCAGTGTATCCACCGCCGCTTACGTTTACAAGAACATCATAGCTTCCAACTGTTTCAGTAGCTACTAATGGTTGTCTTACAACAACACGTAATGCTTCAAATGGGATATAATCTTCAATTTCACGACTATTTACAATAATTTTACCTGTGCCTGGTACTAAACGTACGCGTGCAACAGAACTTTTACGGCGACCTGTACCGATATATTGAACTTGTGCCAAGTTAATTCCCTCCCTCTTTATTAACCGCGAAGTTCGTAAACTTCAGGTTGTTGTGCTTGGTGCGGATGTTCGCTGCCAGCATATACATGTAATTTTTTAAACATTTGACGGCCAAGAGAATTCTTTGGAAGCATACCTTTAACAGCAAGCTCGATCATTTTCTCAGCATAGTTAGTACGCATTTCTAGAGCAGTTCTTGTTTTTAAACCACCTGGATGCATTGTGTGACGGTAGTAAATCTTGTCAGTTAATTTCTTTCCAGTAAGTTCTACTTTTGAAGCATTAAGAATAATTACATTATCACCAGTGTCAACATGTGGTGTAAAAGTTGGTTTGTTTTTACCACGTAAAATTGATGCTACTTCAGAAGCAAGACGTCCAAGAGTTTTGCCCTCAGCATCAATTACGTACCATTTACGCTCGATAGTGTTGGCATTTGCCATAAACGTTGTACGCATGAGTTTCCCTCCTAATTTAAATCCATAAAAGATTATTGTTTTCGCACTTTCAAAGCAATTAGAGTTCGATTCTGTTCCGGGAATCAACTTCTAATACCCTTGTGCGGTTAAGTTTGTATTCATATATTTTCAATCACGATGAAGACTTTCCGGGGCTTTATCGTGGGATTAAAAACACGCACATCTAATATAATAAAACCTGCAGGTCAATATGTCAAGAAAATGTTACACCAGGTGAAGTTGTTTAGCTCATTTTATTCATAAAAGACTTCCCAAAGATATAAACCATGACCTGGAGCTGTCTTTCCCGATAGCCTCCGGTCTTTATGGGCTAATATTATCGGAATATCCTCAGGGCTGCGTTCACCCGATCCGACCTCTAATAAAGTTCCAACCAAAATACGCACCATATTATACAAAAAGCCATTTCCAACAAAACGGATTGTCAGTGACTCATCCTTACGTGTAAAGTCAATCGATTCAATCGTTCGAACTTTATCAACTACTTCCGTCTTTGCCGCACAAAAACTAGTAAAGTCATGTGTACCAAGGAAAAGTTTACTTGCCTGCTCCATCGCCTGTAAATTTAAACGGTATGGATATTGATAAGCAAATTTCCGCTGAAAGGGATCTCTTTTTTGAGATAAATGAAGAACATAGCGATATTCCTTCCCTTTCGCGTCGAAGCGGGCATGAAAGGACTCGGTGACAGGAACAACCTTTAGAACGGAAATATCTTCAGGCAGCATGGAATTCAATGCTTTCTCCCACTTGTCAGCTGGAATTAGTAGTGGTGAATCAAAATGAATGACTTGTCCTTTTGCGTGAACACCGGCATCCGTTCGACCTGAGCCGACGACTTTCACCATATCACCCTTATGCATTTTTGATAAAACATCTTCTAATACAGACTGTACGGTTCGCTTATTTGGTTGGACCTGGTAGCCGGAAAAGCCCGACCCGTCATAGGAAATAATACATTTATACCTTGCCATGGTTTCGCTCCATTATGAACGTAATAAAAATAGTAGGATCGATAGAAGGACTAATAGCCCCATCTGTAAGGAATCAGCAATTTTCCAGGATAATTCCCGGTATTTTGTTCTTCCTTCCCCGCCTTGATATCCTCTAGCCTCCATCGCGATCGCTAATTCCTCCGCTCGTTTAAAGGAACTGACAAACAATGGGATAAGCAGTGGAATGACGGCTTTGATGCGTTCCTTAAAAGGACCGCTAGCAAACTCAACGCCACGGGCTATTTGCGCCTTCATTATTTTATCCGTTTCCTGCATAAGTGTTGGAATGAACCTTAAGGAAATAGACATCATTAATGCCATTTCGTGAACAGGGAAACGGACCTTTTTTAAAGGATCTAACAGCGTTTCAAGGCCATCGGTAATCTCAATTGGGGTGGTGGTTAACGTCAACAGTGACGTCATTAATATTAAGAAAAAGAATCGTAAGGAAATAAAAATCCCCTGCCTGACCCCTTCCTCATAAATTTTTACAGGACCTAGTTCAAATAAAAGGGTACCCTCTTTTGTGAAAAACAGTTGCAGCACTAAGGTAAAAAGAACGAGCCAGATGACTGGTTTAAGACCGCCATATAAAAAGCGAACCGGGACCCGCGACAATCCAAGCATTAAAAAAGTATAGATTCCAATAAGTGCATAGGTTACGACATTGTTTGCTAAAAAAATAACACAAACAAAAAGAAAGATGATCATTAATTTTGAACGAGGGTCCATTTTATGAATAATAGAATCTGACGGGACATAGCGTCCAAAAATCATTTTTTCCATCATGAGTGAACACCTCTACTTATTACCTTAGTAACAGCAGTAGACAACTCATCAATGGTTAGAAAAATTTTCTCTAATTTCATGCCAAGTTTCTCCTCAAGCTTAAGTTGAAACCGAACCACTTCAGGAACATCAAGTCCCATTTCAACCAGCTCAGTCGGCGCAGAGAATATCTCCTCTGGTGTTCCTTTTTTGACAACCTTCCCTTGCTGCATAATCACAATTTGGTCTGCGTATCTAGCAGCATCCTCCATACTATGTGTAACAAGAATGGTAGAGAGCTTTCTTTCCTTATGGAGAGAAAAGAACATATCCATAACTTCTTTTCGGCCTCTTGGGTCTAATCCAGCAGTAGGCTCGTCCAGGACAATAACATCGGGCTCCATTGCAAGTACTCCTGCAATTGCGACGCGGCGCATTTGTCCACCAGAGAGGTCAAACGGTGATTTATTTAGTATATCTTCCTCTAGACCCACTTGTTTTAAAGCAACCCGTGCCCTTTCCTTTGCTGCTGTTTCAGAAACCCCAAAATTCAACGGCCCAAAAATAATATCTTTTTCCACCGTCTCTTCAAATAATTGGTGTTCAGGAAATTGAAAGACGATGCCAACTTTTTGCCGGACTTTTTTTAAGTTCTTATTTTTTTGCAAAGCTTTAATTTCATGTTCACCAATTGCTACTGTTCCTTTTGTTGGTTGAAGGAGAGCGTTTAAATGCTGCAGGACTGTTGATTTCCCTGAACCGGTATGACCAATAATCGCCATATACACACCTGAAGGAATATCAATAGACACATCCTCAATGGCCAGTCGTTCAAAAGGAGTATTGACTTGATAACGATAATCTACATGTTTGAGCGAGATGTCCATAACTCTTTCACCAACTCTTCTTCCGATAAATAGTGCCTAGATAGATCGATTCCATGATTCCTTAATGCTTTCGTCATTTTCACTGAAAAAGGAATATCTAACCCTAACTGAACCAATTGTTCATCCATAGAGAAAATCTCTTCAGGTGTACCCTCCCGGAAGACCTCCCCTTTGTTCATGACGATGATTCGATCCGCCTTAGCCGCCTCTTCTAAATCATGTGTAATCGAGATAACGGTCAATGATTTCTCTTCTTTTAATAATCGGACGGTCTCTAATACCTCTTCGCGTCCTCTTGGATCAAGCATGGAAGTTGCCTCATCAAGTATGATGATCGATGGCCGTAAAGCTAGCACACCAGCTATTGCCACACGTTGCTTTTGTCCGCCTGATAGATGGTGGGGCTCTTGATATAGAAACTTATCCATCTTAACTCTCTTTAACGAATCCGCGACTCTTTGAACCATTTCGTCTCTAGGAATGCCGTTATTTTCTAGACCAAAAGCCACATCATCCTGTACTGTCGTTCCAACAAACTGATTGTCAGGGTTTTGAAAGACCATCCCTAATTTTTTACGGATATCCCAAATTGACTCTTCATCCAACTTTATACCGCAAACTGTAATCTCACCAGTTTGTGGAAATTGCAGCCCATTTAGGAGTTTTGCCATCGTGGATTTGCCTGACCCATTATGACCGACAATCGCAAGCCATTCCCCCTCATATATATCAAAAGAGACATTATTTAGTGCATAACGATCTTGTGCGTCATATTGAAAAGATACTCCATTAAGAGATACAATTGAATTTTTCACAGATAATTCCTCCTCTCAGCTAAACTATTCTCCGCTCATTATTTCTTTTACATATAAAAAAAAGCCTGCACCTCGTCCCTATGCAGTTTCTCTGTAAACTGCAGTTTAAGGAATTTCTATAAAAGAAATGAGAGGAGGTGCATGAGCTAGACGAGACGTATTTAATTCAATCTGCACAACAATAGCGCGAGATGATAAAAGATACAAGAAATCAAGTCACATAAAAAGTTACAAGATATCAAGTAGGACTTTTAGATTTTCTCCAATGAATTGGAGTTACGCTCATCGTAACACTCTTTTTGGCTTGGGTCATCTTGATATAAGATTCACTTACAGAAAAAGGGCAAAGAACAAGTTTGTTTGTAAACTGTCCAGCGCCCTTGTTGTCTGTTAAAGATATATTAAACTAACTCGATAATAACCATTGGTGCACCGTCACCGCGGCGTGGTCCAAGTTTCATAATACGAGTGTATCCACCTTGACGCTCTTGATAACGCGGAGCGATATCAGCGAAAAGTTTTTGTACTGCACTTGTATTATTTTCAGCATCAGCAACTTCGTTACGAACATATGAAGCAGCTTGACGACGAGCGTGTAAATCACCACGTTTACCTAAAGTGATCATTTTTTCAACAGTCACACGAATTTCCTTCGCACGAGTTTCTGTTGTTTCAATGCGCTCATTGATAATTAAATCTGTAGTTAAATCACGTAGCATAGCTTTACGCTGTGCACTTGTGCGTCCTAACTTTCTGTATGCCATGAAGGGTTCCCTCCTTTGTTGAAGTCATTAAACGGATTAACGCATGTGTATTACGATATACAAATCAGTCGTCTTTACGCAAGCCTAATCCAAGCTCTTCTAGTTTTGCCTTCACTTCTTCAAGTGATTTACGGCCTAAGTTACGAACTTTCATCATATCTTCTTCAGTCTTATTCGCTAATTCCTGAACAGTGTTGATTCCAGCACGCTTTAAGCAATTATAAGAACGAACAGAAAGATCTAGTTCTTCAATAGTCATTTCAAGGACTTTTTCTTTTTGGTCTTCTTCTTTTTCAATCATGATTTCAGCATTTTGAGCTTCATCAGTTAAACCAACGAAGATATTCAAATGCTCGGTCAAAATTTTGGATCCAAGAGCGATCGCTTCTTTTGGCCCAGTGCTTCCATCTGTCCAAACATCAAGTGTGAGCTTGTCGAAATTAGACATTTGACCAACACGTGTGTTTTCTACTTGAAATTGTACGCGAGAAACTGGCGTGAAAATAGAATCAATTGGAATAACACCTATCGGTTGATCTTCTCTTTTGTTTTGAACAGCCGGTGTATATCCACGTCCACGTCTAGCAGACAAACGCATGCGAAGATGACCATTTGCAGCTAATGTTGCAATATGAAGCTCAGGATTTAAAACCTCAACATCACTATCATGAGTAATATTGCCAGCTAAAACTGGACCCTCACCTTGTACATCAAACTCAAGCGTCTTCTCTTCATCAGAGTAGATTTTTAAAGCTAATTTTTTAATGTTTAAAATGATGGATGTTACATCCTCTACGACGCCTTCAATTGTTGAGAACTCATGAAGTACCCCATCGATTTGAATCGATGTAACCGCGGCACCTGGGAGTGAAGATAATAGGATACGACGTAAGGAGTTACCCAAAGTGGTACCATATCCACGCTCAAGTGGCTCTACGATGAATTTGCCATACTTAGCATCATCGTTGATCTCAATCGTTTCGATTTTTGGTTTTTCTATTTCGATCATCAAATAACCCTCCTTCAAAACGTCGAAACTCTAAATCAGCATATTTGCTAATTAAAAGTCCCCATGTATACGTTCCCGTTTTGTGCACAACAACTGGAATAAATCTTCTGTAAGAGTGCAAAAAATTAGTATCATATCCCATTATAGACGCATGATACAAAATCTATACAGAAAAATTAAACACGACGACGTTTTGGTGGACGGCATCCATTATGAGGAACAGGTGTAACGTCTTTAATTGCAGTTACTTCTAGACCAGCAGCTTGAAGAGCACGGATTGCAGCTTCACGTCCTGCACCAGGTCCTTTAACAGTAACTTCTAAAGTTTTCATACCATGTTCAATGGAAGTCTTAGCTGCTGTTTCAGCCGCCATTTGTGCAGCAAATGGTGTAGATTTACGAGAACCTCTAAATCCAAGAGCACCAGCACTTGACCATGAAATTGCATTACCATGTACATCAGTAATTGTTACAATCGTATTGTTAAATGTTGAACGGATATGAGCGATACCAGCTTCAATATTCTTTTTAACACGACGTTTACGTGTATTCGTTTTACGTGCCATTTAAATTAACCTCCTTTACCGATTACTTCTTCTTGTTCGCTACAGTCTTACGAGGACCTTTGCGTGTACGAGCGTTGTTTTTCGTATTTTGTCCACGAACTGGTAAACCACGACGATGACGTAATCCGCGGTAGCAGCCGATTTCCATTAAACGCTTAATGTTAAGAGAAATTTCACGGCGAAGGTCACCTTCAACTTTTAATTTGTCGATGATGTCACGGATTTTGTTTAATTCGTCTTCTGTTAAATCACGTACACGTGTATCTACAGAAACACCAGCTTCTGCTAGTACTTTTTGTGCAGTATTTTTACCAATTCCATAAATGTAAGTTAAAGAGATAACTACACGTTTTTCACGTGGAATATCTACACCAGCAATACGTGCCATAGAAAATGCGCACCTCCTTCAAAATTAACCTTGTTTTTGTTTATGTTTAGGGTTTTCACAGATAACCATAACTTTTCCGCGTCTACGGATAACTTTACATTTTTCGCAGATCGGTTTAACAGATGGTCTTACTTTCATTATTATCCTAACCTCCTTAGTAGTACGGAGTGCAAGCATTATTTAAAGCGGTAAGTAATTCTTCCGCGTGTTAAGTCATATGGAGAAAGCTCAACAGTCACTTTGTCACCCGGAAGGATCCGAATGAAATGCATTCGTATTTTACCAGAAACATGCGCTAGCACGGTATGACCGTTTTCTAATTCTACCTTAAACATTGCATTTGGCAATGTTTCAATGACTTTACCTTCAATTTCAATTACATCATCCTTGGCCATCGATCTCGTCTCCCTTCTATTTTCAGGATTGCGTTTATTCAAACTAGGTAGAGCAAGCAAAGCTATTCGCTCGTATGTCGTCCTGCAACCTTTCAATTCTAACATATTGAGCAGCATTCTGTCCTCAGTAAATATTACAAATTACCTAAAAACGGATCAGAATTGATAACAACTATTGAAATCCACACAAAACTTATAATTTGGTTAGGATTTCAAATCCTGCATCAGTGATCGCAACCGTATGCTCGAAATGCGCACAACGCCTGCCGTCAACAGTTACAACTGTCCAATTGTCAGTCAATGTTCTCACATATCGGCTTCCGGCATTTACCATCGGTTCAATAGCAAGTACCATTCCAGGCATAAGACGCGGACCATTGTTTGGTGGACCAAAATGTGGAATATGAGGTTCCTCATGTAAGTCTTGCCCTACTCCGTGTCCTACATACTCGCGTACAATAGAAAAGCCATTTGCTTCCACATACGTTTGAATCGCATGGGAGATGTTCGAGAGTCGCTCGCCCGGTTTTGCTTCGTTTATGCCTAGATAAAGAGATTCCTCTGTTACCTTCAGCAAATGCTGGGAATTATCATCAATCTCTCCTACAGCATAGGTCCAAGCTGAATCACCATGATAACCTTCATACTTAGCACCGATATCGATGCTAATAATGTCTCCTTCATTGAGAACACGATTACCAGGAATTCCATGAACAAGTTCTTCGTTCACACTTGTACAAATGCTGCCGCGAAAACCATTATACCCTTTAAACGAAGGAAATGCATCTTGTGAGAGAATAAATTCTTCAGCAATCATGTCTAATTCCTTTGTGGTAATCCCAGGAGCTACATGTTTTTGTAACTCTTGGTGGGTAAGGGCCACAATCCGCCCGGCCGCGCGCATGATTTCAATTTCCCTAGGGGTTTTGCAAATGATCATTATAAGCCCCCAAGTAATTGCTCGATATCAGCGAATACCTTGTTAATATCCTGCTGACCATCAATCGTGCGAAGATAACCTTTTGTTTCATAAAAAGTTAATAATGGTTCTTGTTGTTTGATATTTACGTCTAAACGATTTTGAACAGTTTCTACATTATCATCCGCTCTTTGGTATAACTCACCGCCGCAACGATCGCATACGTCCTCTTGTTTTGGAGGATTAAAAACTAAATGATACGTAGAACCACATTCTTTACAAATACGACGCCCTGTCAAACGTTCCATTAATAAATCCTTATCCACATTAATATTAATTACATAGTTAATTTTTTTATTTAAATCAACTAAAAGATTTTCCAACGCCTCTGCTTGAGGTACAGTTCTAGGAAAGCCATCTAAAAGGAATCCTTTTTGACAATCTTCCTTGCTTAATCGTTCACGAACAATTCCGATTGTTACTTCATCAGGAACAAGTTCGCCCTTATCCATGAATGATTTCGCTTGTAAACCTAGTTCTGTTCCTTCTTTCATCGCTGCACGGAACATATCTCCAGTAGAGATATGAGGGATGCCGTAATTTTCGACGATTCTTTCAGCTTGAGTACCTTTTCCGGCACCTGGAAGCCCCATTAATACTAAATTCACACGTGTTCCCCCCTCGTGCTATAAATTGGTTTTAGGGAGCAGTGGCCCCCAAAACCTTTACTTTATAAACCCTTTATAGTGACGTTTAACTAATTGTGCTTCAAGTTGTTTCATCGTATCTAATGCTACACCGACAACGATTAGCAAACTTGTTCCACCAATTTGAGCCGATTGCGGCAGATTGGCTAAATTAATAAATAACATAGGCAATACAGCAATCACTGCTAGGAAGAGTGCACCAACGAAAGTTAAACGATATAAGACGCGTGTTAAGTATTCTTGCGTACTCTTTCCTGGACGGATCCCTGGAATATAGCCGCTTTGCTTTTGCAAGTTTTCCGCTGCTTGTTCAGGGTTAACTTGGATAAATGCATAGAAATAAGTAAACGCGATAATTAACGCAGCATATAACGTCATCCCGATTGGATGAGAATAATCAAATACTTTTGTAATCCAAAGTGTTACATCATTAGTTGGGAAAAATGATGCGACCGTTCTTGGTGTTACAATGAATGAAACCGCAAAGATTACAGGAATTACACCCGCCGCATTAACTTTTAATGGCATGTGGGTGGATTGTCCTCCAACAGGATTACGTCCAGCAACCACACGTTTAGCATATTGAATAGGTATCTTACGATTTGCTTGTTGGATAAAAATAACTCCAACTACAATTGCCACAACAGCAAGTGCTATTAAAACTACAGTAACAATACGTAAGAATAATGCCTCTCCTGCATTCTCAAATTGCTGTACATAAATTTGATTAATAGTTGATGGCATTCCAGCAACGATACCGGCAAAGATGATAATTGAAATTCCATTACCAACACCTTTTTCAGTAATTTGCTCCCCTAACCACATTAAAAATGCTGTACCTGCAGTTAAGACAACTGCAATAAGAAGATACGTAGCAATTCCAGGATTTTCAATCAATTGACCGCTGGCTAAATTATTAAAGCCATAGGACATACCTAATGCTTGGATAAAACCAAGCACTATTGTGAAATATCGGGTGATTTGAGCAATCTTACGACGACCTGATTCCCCTTGCTTAGACCATTCCGTAAATTTAGGAACAACATCCATTTGCAGGAGCTGTATAATGATCGAAGCAGTGATATATGGCATAATCCCCATTGCAAAGATGGAGAATTGTTTTAAAGCTCCACCGCCAAAAGTATTTAAAATACCGAAAACACTAAGCTTATCTTGATTTGCAAGTACATCTGCATTTACATTGGGTACTGGGATAAATGTACCTAATCGAAATACGACTAACATTAAAAGGGTGAATATGATCTTCTGTCTTATCTCACCCACGCGCATAAAATTGGAGATTGTCTGGAACATTAGATCACCTCAGTGTTTCCACCAGCAGCTTCGATCGCTTCCTTAGCAGCAGAGGAGAATTTGTGAGCTTTGACAGTCAACTTTTTCTCTACGTTCCCTTTTGCAAGAATTTTGATTCCTGCTTTTTCGTTACTTACTACACCTGATTCGATAAGAAGTTCTGGAGTAACTTCTGTACCTTCAGCAAAGCGGTTTAAAGCATCAAGATTTACAACTGCATATTCCTTACGGCTGAAGTTTGTAAATCCGCGTTTTGGTAAACGACGGTATAAAGGTGTTTGACCACCTTCAAAACCTAGACGTACACCGCCACCCGAACGAGCGTTTTGACCTTTATGACCTTTACCGGCAGTTTTTCCTTGACCAGAACCGATACCGCGTCCTAGACGCTTACGATCTTTACGAGAACCCTCAGCAGGTTTTAGTTCATGAAGTTTCATATTGGCACCTCCTTATGAAAGAAAACAATAAATTATTGTTCTTTAACTGTTACAAGGTGAGCAACTTTGGTAATCATACCGCGAATAGCAGCGTTATCTTGATGCTCAACCGTTTGATTCAATTTACGTAATCCTAAAGCTTTAACTGTTTCACGTTGATCGCCAGGACGGCCAATTACGCTGCGAGTGAGGGTAACTAATAGTTTATTCGCCATTTTATTTCCCCCCGTATCCTAACAGTTCTTCTACTGATTTACCACGTAGTTTAGCTACGTCTTCAGCACGTTTTAATTGTTTTAAACCATCAATTGTTGCACGAACCATGTTAATAGGAGTATTTGTTCCTAATGACTTAGAAAGGATATCAGCTACTCCGCCTAACTCTAGTACAGCACGAACTGGTCCACCAGCGATAACTCCTGTACCTTCTGAAGCAGGTTTTAGAAGAATTTCACCAGCACCAAAACGTCCGATTACTTGGTGAGGAATGGTTGTTCCAACCATAGCTACTTCTATTAAGTTTTTCTTTGCATCTTCGATGGCTTTACGAATAGCATCAGGTACTTCTTGAGCTTTACCAGTACCGAAACCAACGTGACCGTTTTTGTCGCCTACAACAACAAGGGCTGTGAAGCGGAAACGACGTCCACCTTTAACAACTTTCGCAACACGGTTAACCGTGACTACGCGTTCTTCTAGTTCAAGTTTGTTTGGATCAATACGACGCATCTTTTTGTGTCCCTCCTTTGTCTTTTAGAATTGTAAGCCGTTTTCACGGGCAGCATCAGCTAATACTTGAATACGTCCATGGTATAGGTATCCGCCACGATCAAAGACAATAGAAGTGATACCTTTTTCTACCGCACGTTTAGCAACTAACTCACCGATCATTTTAGCAGCTTCAACATTATTAGTTGATTCTAAAGTAAAGTCTTTATCTAAAGTAGAAGCACTTGCTAAAGTTACTCCATTAATGTCATCAATTATTTGAGCATAAATATGTTTGTTAGAACGAAACACATTTAGACGTGGACGAGCTGAAGTTCCGCTAAGTTTCGCACGAACACGAGCATGTCTTTTCTTGCGAGTAGCGTTTTTATCAAGCTTCGTAATCATTTACGTCACTCCTTTCGTTTACCTATGAGGCATTACTTACCAGTTTTACCTTCTTTACGACGAACAAATTCACCTTCGTAACGAATTCCTTTACCTTTATAAGGCTCAGGAGGACGAACTCCGCGAATATTCGCTGCTAATGCACCAACACGTTCTTTGTCAGTACCTTTGATAACGATTTTTGTATTAGCAGGCACCTCGATTTCAAGGCCCTCTTCAGGTTCGATCTCAACTGGATGAGAGTATCCAACGTTTAATACAAGCTTGGTACCTTGCTTTTGAGCACGATAACCAACCCCGATTAACTCTAAGCCTCTAGTGAAGCCAGTGGATACACCTTCAATCATGTTCGCAAGCACGGCACGAGTAGTTCCGTGTAATGCGCGGTGTTCTTTTACATCAGAAGGACGAGTGATTGTTACAAGATTCTCTTCCACGTTGATAGTAATATCAGGATGGAAAGTACGAGTAAGTTCACCTTTAGGTCCTTTAACTGTAGCAGTACTATTATTTAAAGTAACTGTAACTCCTGCTGGAATAACAATTGGTTTTTTTCCTACGCGAGACATTTAGTGCACCTCCATTCATTCAAAAGCTCAATTACCAAACGTAAGCTAATACTTCTCCGCCGACTTGTTTTGCACGAGCTTCTTTATCTGTAATAACACCTTGTGATGTTGATACTAATGCGATACCAAGACCGTTAAGAACGCGTGGTACCTCAGTTGATTTTGCGTAAACTCTAAGTCCAGGCTTGCTTATGCGCTTAAGACCAGTAATAACACGTTCATTACTAGCACCGTATTTTAGGAAGATACGGATGATACCTTGTTTGTTGTCTTCGATAAATTCGACGTCACGTACGAAACCTTCGCGCTTTAAAATTTCAGCAATTTCTTTTTTCATATTAGAAGCAGGCACTTCTAACTTTTCGTGACGCACCATATTCGCATTACGAATGCGAGTAAGCATATCAGCAATTGGATCTGTCATGACCATTATTTTTACCTCCTTCCCAGACTTGGGTTTTACCAGCTAGCTTTTTTAACACCAGGAATTTGTCCTTTGTACGCTAATTCGCGGAAACAAATACGACAAAGCTTAAATTTACGGTATACAGAGTGTGGACGGCCACAACGTTCGCAGCGTGTATACTCTTGTACTGCATATTTAGGCGTGCGCTTTTGTTTCGCAATCATTGACTTTTTAGCCACGTTTTCGCCTCCATTATTTAACGATTACTTTTGGAATGGCATTCCAAATTGAGTTAAAAGTTCACGAGATTCTTCATCAGTTTTAGCAGTCGTTACGATAACGATATCCATACCACGAACCTTGCTTACTTTATCGTAATCAATTTCAGGGAAAATTAATTGTTCTTTAATTCCCAATGTATAGTTACCGCGACCGTCGAATGCTTTTTTAGAAATACCACGGAAGTCACGTACACGAGGTAAAGAAACAGAAACTAATTTATCCAAGAATTCGTACATGCGCTCACCGCGAAGTGTAACTTTTGCACCGATTGGCATACCTTCACGAAGGCGGAAGCCAGCGATAGATTTTTTCGCACGTGTCACGACTGGTTTTTGACCTGTGATCGTTGAAAGTTCTTCAACTGCATTATCAAGTGCCTTTGCATTTGCAACTGCGTCACCAACGCCCATATTCACGACGATTTTATCAAGTTTAGGAACTTCCATAACTGATTTATAGTTGAACTTGCTCATAAGAGCAGGAGTAACTTCTTTAACAAATTTTTCTTTTAGGCGGTTCACTTATTGTACCTCCCTTCTTAATTTTGAACTATTTATCTAAAATTTCACCGGATTTTGCTACGCGTACTTTTTTGCCATCTACCGTAGTGGAACCTACACGAGTCGGGTTACCAGACTTAGGATCGATAGGCATTACGTTCGATACATGAATTGGAGCCTCAAAGCTGATGATACCGCCTTGTGGATTCACTTGAGAAGGTTTTGAGTGTTTCTTTGCAATGTTCACACCTTCTACTAGTACACGGCTATCTTTAGGATAAGCAGCAAGGACTACTCCTGTTTTGCCTTTATCCTTTCCAGAGATGACTCTTACGTTGTCACCTTTTTTCACATGCATCATTAAGCACCTCCTTAAAGGCATTTGAATTTAAATTATAGTACTTCTGGAGCTAGAGAAACGATTTTCATAAAGTTGTTGTCGCGAAGTTCACGGGCAACTGGTCCGAAGATACGAGTACCGCGTGGGCTCTTATCATCTTTGATAATTACACATGCGTTTTCATCAAAACGAATGTATGAACCGTCAGGTCGACGAGCACCGCTCTTTGTACGAACAATAACTGCTTTAACAACGTCACCTTTTTTAACAACGCCACCTGGTGTTGCTTGTTTTACTGTACAGACGATAACATCACCAATACCAGCAAACTTGCGACCTGAACCACCAAGAACTTTAATCGTTAGTACCTCACGAGCACCAGAGTTGTCAGCAACTTTTAAACGTGATTCTTGTTGAATCATGTGTGTAACCTCCCTTCGGAATGAAGCTTAATCCGAACAATTAAATAATAACTGCTTTTTCTACAACTTCAACTAAACGGAAACGCTTAGTAGCTGAAAGCGGACGAGTTTCCATGATACGTACTACATCGCCGATTTTTGCTTCGTTTTGCTCATCATGAGCTTTATACTTTTTAGAGTACTTAACGCGTTTACCATATAAAGGATGCTTTTTTTGTGTTTCAACAAGAACCGTTACTGTTTTATCCATCTTGTCAGAAACAACGCGTCCTGTGTAAACTTTACGTTGGTTACGTTCACTCATTGTGTGAACCTCCCTTCAATAATCACTTGTTAACGCTGATTTCTCTTTCACGAACAACTGTTTTCATACGAGCAATCGCTTTGCGTACTTCACGAATGCGAGCAGTGTTTTCAAGTTGTCCTGTCGCCAATTGAAAGCGAAGGTTGAAAAGTTCTTCTTTTAAAGATTTTACTTTTTGTTCAATTTCAGCAGTGGTTAGGTCACGAAGTTCATTAGCTTTCATTTGATTCACCACCAATTTCTTCTCGTTTAACAAACTTACACTTAACAGGAAGTTTGTGCATTGCAAGTCGAAGTGCTTCACGAGCGATCTCTTCAGAAACGCCAGCAATTTCGAACATGATTTTTCCAGGCTTAACAACAGCTACCCAGCCTTCAGGTGCACCTTTACCGGAACCCATCCGTACTTCTAGAGGTTTAGCAGTGTAAGGCTTGTGTGGGAAGATTTTAATCCAAACTTTACCGCCACGTTTCATGTAACGTGTCATCGCAATACGTGCTGCTTCGATTTGGCGATTCGTGATCCATGAAGCTTCTAATGCTTGTAGGCCGAATTCACCGAATGTTACTTCAGTACCGCCTTTTGCGTTACCACGCATGTTACCACGGTGTTGACGGCGATATTTTACGCGTTTTGGCAATAACATGATTATTTGCCTCCTTCCGCATTTTTCTTCTTAGTAGGAAGGACTTCTCCCTTATAGATCCATACTTTTACGCCTAGCTTACCATAAGTAGTATCGGCTTCTGCAGTAGCATAGTCGATATCTGCACGAAGTGTATGAAGTGGAACAGTTCCTTCGCTGTAATGTTCAGCACGAGCGATATCTGCACCGCCAAGACGACCAGATACTTGTGTTTTAATACCTTTCGAACCAGCACGCATAGCACGTTGAATAGCTTGCTTTTGTGCACGACGGAAAGATACACGGTTTTCTAATTGACGAGCAATATTTTCAGCAACAAGTTTCGCATCAAGGTCAGCTCTCTTGATTTCAAGGATATTGATGTGAACACGTTTGCCAGTTAATTGATTTAGTGCTTTACGAAGTGCTTCAACTTCCGTACCGCCTTTACCAATAACCATACCAGGCTTAGCTGTATGCACTGTTACGTTTACACGGTTTGCAGCACGTTCGATTTCTACTTTGGAAACAGAAGCATCTTTTAAACGCTTCGTGATGTATTCACGAATTTTAAGGTCTTCGTGTAAAAGAGTAGCGAAGTCTTTGCCTGCGTACCATTTAGATTCCCAATCACGGATGATTCCAATACGCAAACCGACAGGATTTACTTTTTGACCCACAGCTTATCCCTCCTTCTTTTCTGATAATACGATTGTGATGTGGCTAGTGCGCTTTAAGATCTGGCTTGCACGGCCCATTGCGCGAGGACGGAAACGTTTCAACGTTGGTCCTTCGTCAACAAATGCTTGTGCAACAACTAGGTTGTTAACGTCCATCTCATAGTTGTGCTCAGCGTTTGCCATAGCTGATTTTAATACTTTTTCAACAATTGGAGAAGCAGCCTTAGGTGTGAGATTTAAAATCGCCACAGCTTCACCAATTTGCTTTCCTCGAATTAAATCTACGACTAAACGTGCTTTACGAGGAGCAATACGAACTGTTCTTGCAACAGCTTTAGCTTGCATTTGGATGCCCTCCTCTCTTAACGTCTTGTTTTCTTGTCATCATTACCATGGCCCTTGTAAGCACGAGTTGGAGCAAATTCTCCAAGCTTGTGTCCTACCATGTCTTCAGTAACATATACAGGCACGTGTTTGCGACCATCATATACAGCGATAGTGTGGCCAATAAATTGTGGGAAGATTGTAGAACGGCGTGACCAAGTTTTAATAACTTGTTTGCTTTCAGTCTCGTTCAACTTTTCTACCTTAACCATTAAATGATCATCAACAAATGGTCCTTTTTTTAAGCTGCGACCCATGAAGGAACCTCCCTTCGTGACTGTTCTACGGTTCTTTCTTTGAACCGTAGGATAATCACGTTATTTTTTACGACGACGTACGATAAACTTATCTGATTTGTTTTTCTTTTTACGAGTTTTGTAACCAAGAGTTGGTTTACCCCATGGAGACATTGGTGACTTACGTCCGATTGGTGAACGTCCTTCACCACCACCGTGTGGGTGATCGTTAGGGTTCATAACAGATCCACGTACAGTTGGGCGCTTGCCTAACCAACGATTACGTCCTGCTTTACCAATGTTAATTAATTCGTGTTGTTCGTTACCTACTTGACCGATTGTTGCACGGCATTCAGCAAGAATCATACGAACTTCACCAGAATTTAAACGTACTAGTACGTATTTTCCTTCTTTACCAAGTACTTGTGCGCTTGTTCCAGCAGAACGAACTAACTGGCCGCCTTTTCCTGGTTTTAACTCGATGTTGTGTACTACTGTACCAACAGGAATGTTTGTTAGTGGAAGTGCGTTACCCACTTTAATATCAGCCTCAGGGCCAGACATTACTTCCAATCCAACTACTAGGTTTTTAGGAGCTAAGATATAACGCTTTTCTCCATCCACATAGTTGATTAACGCGATATTTGCAGAACGGTTTGGATCGTATTCGATCGTAGCAACGCGTCCAGGTATGCCATCTTTGTTACGTTTAAAGTCAATTAAACGGTATTGACGTTTATGACCGCCACCTTGATGACGAACAGTTAACTTACCTTGGTTATTACGGCCGCCTTTTCTCTTTACAGGTGCTAATAGAGATTTTTCTGGAGTGCTAGTTGTGATTTCTGCGAAATCAGAAGTAGTCATTCCGCGACGACCATTGGAGGTAGGTTTGTACTTTTTAATCGCCATTTTTTTTCCCTCCTCTTCTTGATAGGTTCTTATGCTTCAAAGAATTCGATTTCTTTGCTATCAGTAGTTAATTTTACAATTGCTTTACGACGTTTATTTGTGTAACCACCGAATTTTCCCATACGCTTAAATTTACCTTTGTAGTTCATGATGTTTACTTTCTCAACATCAACGCTAAAGATTTCTTCGATTGCATCTTTAACTTGTGTTTTGTTAGCTCTCACATCAACTTCAAATGTATATTTCTTTTCAGCCATTAGGTCAGTAGTACGTTCAGTGATAACGGGGCGCTTAATGATATCGCGTGCATCCATTATGCAAGCACCTCCTCTACTTTTTCAACCGCTGCTTTAGTCATGATTAACTTCTCATGATTAACAACATCTAATACGTTAATTCCATCTGCTGTTACTACTGTGATACCAGGAATGTTACGAGCAGAAAGTGCTACATTTTCATCAAGGTCAGCTGTAACGATTAATGCTTTTTTCTCAACAGAAAGACCGTTTAATACTGTTTTGAAATCTTTCGTTTTCGGAGTATCGATAGCTAAGATATCTAACACTAAAATGTTTTCTTCTAACACTTTAGAAGAAAGCGCAGATTTGATTGCTAAACGACGAACCTTTTTCGGTAATTTATAGCTGTAGCTGCGTGGTGTTGGACCGAATACAGTACCACCTCCGCGCCATTGTGGAGAACGGATTGACCCTTGACGAGCGCGTCCAGTTCCTTTTTGACGCCATGGCTTACGACCACCGCCGCGTACTTCAGAACGAATTTTAGTTTTATGAGTTCCTTGACGTAATGAAGCTCTTTGCATAACAATTGCTTCAAATAATACGTGCTGGTTAGGCTCAATACCAAATACAGAATCATTAAGTTCGATATCACCAACTTGTGATCCAGTTTGGTTTAATAATGCTACTTTAGGCATTCCTTTGTTCCTCCTTTCTTAAAAAGTGACTATGCTTTAATCGCACCTTTAATTTTTAATAAAGCTTTTTTAGCGCCAGGTACATTACCTTTGATTAAAAGTAAGTTACGCTCTGTATCAACCTTTACGATTTCAAGATTTTGTACAGTGATTTGTTCTCCACCCATACGGCCAGGTAATAATTTACCTTTGAATACGCGGTTTGGAGCAACTGGTCCCATTGAACCAGGACGACGGTGGTAACGTGAACCGTGAGCCATTGGGCCGCGTGATTGTCCGTGGCGCTTAATTACACCTTGGAAACCTTTACCCTTTGAGATTCCTGTTACATCTACGATATCGCCAGCAGCGAAAATATCAACCTTGACTTCTTGACCAACTTCATAGCTTGCTAAGTCATCTCCGCGGAATTCGCGAACGAAGCGCTTAGGAGCAGTGTTTGCTTTAGCAACATGGCCTTTTTCTGGTTTGTTAGCTAACTTTTCACGTTTATCTTCAAAACCAACTTGAACTGCAACATATCCATCGCTGTCAACTGATTTCTTTTGAAGAACTACGTTTGGAGCTACCTCAACTACAGTTACAGGAATTAAGTTACCGTTACTAGCAAATACTTGAGTCATACCAATCTTTCTTCCTAAGATTCCTTTGGTCATTTAAGTCACACCTCCTAGATTATTTATCATTTATTTTGATTAAAGTTTAATTTCGATATCAACACCAGATGGTAAATCTAAACGCATTAACGCATCAACTGTTTGTGGAGTTGGGTTAACGATGTCGATTAGACGCTTATGTGTCCGTTGTTCGAATTGCTCACGTGAATCTTTGTACTTATGAACCGCACGCAGAATCGTGTAAATAGTTTTTTCAGTCGGTAGCGGAATTGGACCAGATACAGCCGCACCAGAACGTTTTGCTGTTTCAACGATTTTTTCTGCAGATTGATCAAGGATTCTGTGATCATACGCTTTTAAACGGATACGAATTTTTTGTTTTGCCATTATTTTCCCTCCTTTATTCGCCTATTTTCTAAATAGACATTCTCAGTGAAAATTTCCCTCACACACTCGCCATGGCAAAGCGGCCGGGTGTGTCAGCAACCTTCCACATCATCGCAGTCAAAGACCAACATTGTCTATTATACATAAAACATAAAACAAACGCAACACTTATTACGATTTTTTTTTATGCTTCTGTTTCGAACACTTTTCCTATTATAGCGGCTGATATACACTTTATCAACTATTATTATCAATCTCCAGAAATATCCTAATTAGAAAAGCGGAAGCGACCGTTTAGCGGCGTATGGACTGGAGCGCTTCGACTGAGATAAAGGAAACACGAAGTGCGTTAGCGATTCGATGTTGACTTATCGTAGGGAGAAGAGCGAAGTCCACTAGCCGCTGGGAGCTGAAGCTAGACAATTAAGAAAGTTCATATATTTATATAGAAGAAACTCGATCTAAAACCCTTTTTAAAACAACAAAAAAAGCAGATGGATCGTCATCCATCTGCTCTTTATATGTTTAATAATTATCCACTCAGCACCAAAGGAGCTGCAGTTTCTAATTACTCAGTGATTGTAGTGATTGAACCTGAACCTACTGTACGTCCACCTTCACGAATAGAGAACTTAGTTCCTTCTTCGATAGCGATTGGAGCGATAAGTTCAACAGTCATTTCGATGTGGTCGCCAGGCATAACCATTTCAGTACCTTCTGGAAGCATACAGATACCTGTAATATCAGAAGTACGGAAATAGAATTGTGGACGGTAGTTTGAGAAGAATGGAGTGTGACGTCCACCTTCTTCTTTTGATAATACATAAACTTGTGCTTTGAACTTTGTGTGTGGAGTGATTGACTTTGGTTTAGCCAATACTTGACCACGTTCGATATCTTCACGTGCTACACCACGAAGAAGGGCACCGATGTTGTCACCAGCTTCAGCGAAATCAAGAAGCTTACGGAACATTTCTACACCTGTTACAGTAGTAGATTTTGGCTCTTCAGTGAAACCTACGATTTCAACTACATCCCCAACTTTAACTACTCCACGCTCAACACGTCCAGTAGCAACTGTTCCACGACCAGTGATTGAGAATACATCCTCAACTGGCATCATGAAAGGTTTGTCAGTGTCACGAGTTGGTGTTGGAATCCACTCATCAACCGCAGTCATAAGTTCATTGATTTTTTCTTCCCACGCAGCTTCGCCTTCTAATGCTTTAAGTGCAGAACCTTTGATAACTGGAGTGTCATCGCCAGGGAAGTCGTATTCTGATAATAGATCACGAATTTCCATTTCTACTAATTCAAGAAGCTCTTCATCGTCAACCATGTCACACTTGTTCATGAATACAACAAGGTATGGTACACCTACTTGACGTGAAAGAAGGATGTGTTCACGAGTTTGTGGCATTGGGCCGTCAGTTGCAGATACAACTAGGATACCGCCGTCCATTTGCGCAGCACCAGTGATCATGTTTTTAACATAGTCAGCGTGTCCTGGGCAGTCTACGTGTGCATAGTGACGAGCATCTGTTTCATATTCTACGTGTGCAGTAGAGATTGTGATACCACGTTCTTTTTCTTCTGGTGCACCATCGATTTGATCGTATGCACGTGCTTCTGCTTTACCTGATTTAGCAAGAACAGAAGTGATTGCAGCTGTTAAAGTTGTTTTACCATGGTCAACGTGTCCGATTGTACCAATGTTAACGTGTGGCTTTGAACGGTCGAATTTAGCTTTACCCATTAGGAAATCCTCCTCTAAATTATAAAAATTTAAGTTTAGTTTTTTATGTAAGCCGTGAATAGGGTTGCCCAAATTCACGGCTTCCACTGCTTACAATTGTAGTTATACTTTATCAAAAGGTGAAAATCAATTATTCACCTTTACTTTTTTTAATAATTTCTTCCGAAATTGATTTTGGTACTTCTTCATAGTGATCAAAGTGCATAGAGAATACTCCACGACCTTGTGTACTTGAACGAAGAGATGTAGCATAACCAAACATTTCAGATAGCGGAACCATTGAACGAACTACTTGAGCGTTACCTCGTGCGTCCATTCCTTCAACACGACCACGACGGGCTGTGATTTGCCCCATGATATCACCTAAATATTCTTCAGGGATAATAACTTCAACCTTCATGATAGGTTCAAGTATTACTGGACTACATTTAGAAGCAGCATTTTTTAATGCCATTGAAGCAGCAATTTTAAAAGCCATTTCAGATGAGTCAACATCATGGTATGATCCATCAAATAGTCTTGCTTTAATATCCACTAAAGGATATCCAGCAAGAACACCGCGATCAAGTGAATCTTCAAGACCAGCTTGTACTGCAGGGATGTATTCACGAGGAACAACACCACCAACAATACCGTTTACAAACTCGAATCCTTTACCTTCATCATTAGGTGAGAATTCAATCCAAACGTGTCCATACTGTCCACGTCCACCAGATTGACGTGCGAACTTGCCTTCAACTGATGCAGAAGAACGGAAAGTTTCACGATATGCAACCTGCGGAGCACCTACATTAGCTTCAACCTTAAATTCACGACGCATACGGTCAACGATAATATCTAGGTGAAGTTCACCCATACCAGCAATAATGGTTTGTCCAGTTTCCTGGTCAGTATGTGCACGGAAAGATGGGTCTTCTTCTTGTAGTTTTTGCAGTGCATTAGACATTTTATCTTGGTCTGCTTTTGATTTTGGTTCAACTGAAAGTTGGATTACAGGCTCTGGGAATACCATTGACTCAAGGATAACAAGGTTTTTGTCATCACAAAGTGTATCACCAGTAGTCGTATCTTTCAAACCAACAGCAGCAGCAATATCTCCAGCATAAACTTTTGAAATTTCCTGACGGCTGTTTGCATGCATTTGTAGGATACGTCCAACACGCTCACGCTTGCCTTTAGTCGAGTTTTGAACATATGATCCAGACTCTAAAGTACCAGAGTAAACACGGAAGAATGTTAATTTACCAACATAAGGATCAGTCATAACTTTAAATGCAAGTGCAGAGAATGGCTCTTCGTCACTTGAGTGACGCTCAATTTCTTCATCCGTATCTGGTAGAGTACCCTTAATAGCTGGTACATCTAATGGAGATGGAAGATAATCAATTACTGCATCAAGCATTAACTGAACACCCTTGTTTTTGAAAGCTGACCCGCAAATGACTGGGTAGAATTCAACATTAACAGTACCTTTACGAATCGCTGCTTTTAGCTCTTCTTTAGTGATTTCTTCGCCACCAAGGTATTTTTCCATTAATTCTTCATCTAACTCTGCCACAGCTTCAACTAACTTTTCACGGTATTCATCAGCTTGAGCACGATATTCTTCAGGAATTTCACGTACTTCAATGTTTTCACCTAAGTCGTCTGCGTAGAATACAGCATTCATTTCCACAAGGTCAATGATTGCTTCAAACTGATCTTCAGCGCCGATAGGTAATTGTACCGGATGTGCATTTGCACCAAGACGTTCATGTAATGTCTTTACAGAATATAAGAAATCTGCTCCGATTTTGTCCATCTTGTTAACAAAAACTACACGTGGTACACCGTAAGTGGTTGCTTGACGCCAAACTGTTTCAGTTTGCGGTTCAACACCTGATTGTGCATCTAGTACAGCTACCGCACCATCGAGTACACGAAGTGAACGTTCAACTTCGATGGTGAAGTCTACGTGTCCTGGTGTATCGATAATGTTTACACGATGGCCATGCCATTGTGCTGTTGTTGCAGCGGAAGTGATTGTAATTCCGCGTTCTTGTTCTTGCTCCATCCAGTCCATCTGAGATGCACCTTCATGTGTTTCACCAATCTTATGGATACGACCAGTGTAATAAAGAACACGCTCAGTGGTAGTCGTTTTACCGGCATCAATGTGAGCCATGATACCGATATTACGAGTGTTTGCTAAGGAGAACTCTCTTGCCATTGGGTCTTTCTCCTTCCTAGTTTGAAAGTTTTTATATTGAAGGTTAGATTACCAACGATAGTGAGCAAACGCTTTGTTTGCTTCTGCCATTTTGTGTGTATCTTCACGCTTTTTAACAGATGCACCTGTGTTGTTTGCTGCATCCATGATTTCATTAGCTAAACGCTCTTCCATCGTTTTTTCTCCACGGTTACGTGAATAATTCACTAACCAACGAAGACCTAGAGTTGAACGGCGGTCAGGACGCACCTCAACTGGAACTTGGTAGTTAGCACCACCTACACGGCGAGCTTTTACTTCAAGTACAGGCATGATGTTTTTAAGAGCTGCTTCAAAAACTTCCATCGGCTCTTTGCCAGTACGTTCGCGAATTGTATCGAACGCTGAGTAAAGAATTTCTTGTGACTTACCTCTTTTACCGTCAACCATCATTTTGTTGATTAAACGAGTAACTAATTTAGAGTTATAAAGTGGATCTGGTAACACGTCTCTTTTTGCTACAGGACCTTTACGTGGCATTATATTTCCTCCTTTCAAAGAAGCTTCTATTTAAGTTGTTTTATTTCTTAGCTGCTTTTGGTCTCTTAGTACCGTATTTAGAACGTCCTTGCATACGGTTGTTTACACCAGCTGTATCAAGTGCTCCACGTACGATGTGATAACGTACCCCTGGTAAATCCTTTACACGTCCTCCACGGATAAGAACAACGCTGTGCTCTTGAAGATTGTGTCCAATACCAGGAATGTATGCTGTCACCTCAATACCATTAGTCAAACGTACACGCGCATATTTACGTAACGCTGAGTTTGGTTTCTTTGGAGTCATTGTACCAACACGAGTACATACACCGCGTTTTTGTGGTGATGATACATTCGTTTGTGATTTTTTGAAGCTGTTATAACCTTTATTTAACGCAGGTGATTTTGACTTTTCCTCTTTAGATTGACGAGGCTTGCGCACTAATTGGTTAATAGTAGGCATTTGTGTTTCCTCCCTTCATTAATTGTAAGCCCACACATCCAGGTGGTTCATTTTTTCGCAAAAACAAAGTTTTTGCAGACTTGCTATCTACAAAAACGCTTTTAGCTGATAATTGCAACAGTTGAAGCACCAACTTCAATCCCACATGCCTTCCCGAGTTTTTTCATCGAGTCAACATAGAGGATAGGAACATTTATATCAAGAGCTTCTTTAACAACTGCTGCTGTTACTTTCGCATCAGCATCACTTGCTATAATCAACTCTCGCACATTACCATCTTTAAGTGCTTTGACTGTTTGTTTTGTTCCTATAACGAACTTTCGTGCCTGCAATACTTTTTCATAAGACATAATTCATATCCTCCAAAGTATCAGGTGAATAGGAGCACCTTTGATATAGTACCATCTTTGCAAATGGATGTCAACACGACTTTAGATAATTTCTTAAAATAAGGAATATCGAAAAGCGCAAGCGCCTTGATCAGGGGCGACAAGCATAAGACGAGCCGACGGGAAGGTTGCTTTATAACCTTCCCGACGGATTGGCTTATGACCTCGAGCCCCTAGGCGCTGGAGCTAGACATTAACCATATTTTATTAATCAATAGTAACTGTTTCTTCAGAAGTGGTATCACGGAGTACAGGCTCAGCTTTACGATAACGCGGCATCCCTGTTCCAGCCGGAATCAGCTTTCCTATAATAACATTTTCTTTTAGACCTAGTAATTCATCACGTTTACCTTTGATAGCTGCATCGGTAAGAACTCTTGTTGTTTCTTGGAACGATGCTGCAGATAGGAATGAATCAGTTTCAAGCGACGCTTTGGTAATACCAAGTAATACTGGACGACCTGTAGCCGGTAATTTGCCAGCTAACAATGCCTTTTCATTCGCATCAGTAAACTGATGGATATCAAGAAGCGTTCCTGGAAGAACATCTGTTTCACCAGCATCCCCCACACGAACCTTGCGCAGCATTTGACGGACCATTACTTCAACGTGCTTATCACCAATTTCTACCCCTTGCATACGGTAAACCTTTTGTACTTCTTTTAATAGGTACTCTTGAACAGAGGTAACATCTTTTACTCTGATTAACTCTTTCGGATCAATCGAACCTTCAGTTAGTTCTTCACCACGAGCGACATGATCATTTACTGCCACTTTCAAGCGTGCTGTATATGGAGCATTGTAGGTGCGTGATTCAACTTCACCTTGAACAACAATTTCATGTTGGCGATCACGGCCTTCATTAATTCCAACAACAACACCTTCAATTTCAGTGATAACTGCTTGACCTTTAGGGTTACGAGCTTCAAAAATCTCTTGGATACGCGGTAAACCTTGAGTAATATCGTCTCCCGCAACACCACCTGTATGGAAAGTACGCATTGTTAACTGTGTACCCGGCTCACCGATGGATTGCGCTGCAATAATACCTACAGATTCACCAACCTCAACCTCTTGACCAGTTGCCAAGTTGCGGCCATAACACTTCTTACATACACCATGACGGGTATTACATGTAAACGCAGACCGGATTTTTACTTGTTCAATACCTGATTCGACAATAATTTCTGCTAAATCCTCAGTAATCAAGCCATTTTCAGGAACAAGTACTTCCTTGGTTTCTGGATGTCTAATCGCAGTTCGTGCATGACGGCCAATTAGACGTTCATCCAATCCTTCGATAATTTCAGTTCCATCTTTTAATGCACTGATTATAAAGCCACGGTCTGTTCCACAATCATCATCACGGACAATAACATCCTGTGCAACGTCAACAAGACGACGTGTTAAGTAACCAGAGTCAGCCGTTTTAAGGGCAGTATCAGCAAGACCTTTACGCGCACCATGAGTGGAGATAAAGTACTCTAATACGGTTAATCCTTCACGGAAACTTGATTTAATCGGTAATTCAATAATTCGCCCAGCCGGGTTGGCCATTAGACCACGCATACCAGCTAACTGGGTAAAGTTAGATGCGTTACCACGGGCACCGGAATCACTCATCATAAAGATTGGATTCGATTTATTCAGGGATTTCATTAGTTTACCTTGAATGGTGTCTTTTGCGGCACTCCAGATCGCAATAACACGATCGTAACGCTCATCTTCAGTAATTAGACCACGTCTGAACTGCTTCAAAACGTTATCTACTTTACCTTGTGCTTCTTTAAGAATTTCCTGCTTTTCAGGAAGTACGACAATGTCAGCTACACCAACCGTAAGTCCTGCTTTCGTTGAATGCTTAAAGCCCAAGTCCTTCATGCGGTCAAGCATTTTTGACGTTTCGGTAATTTTGAAACGCTTGAATACTTCAGCAATGATATTTCCAAGGATTTTCTTTTTGAACGGATCAATTAATGGCATTTCTTGAATTTTCGCCCTAATGTCTTCGCCTTTTTCAACAAAATATTTTACAGGTGTTTCTACTTCCAAATTCTGTCTAGTTGGTTCATTAATATACGGGAATGATTTTGGCAGAATTTCATTGAAAATAAGTTTACCAACCGTTGTGATTAATAACTTATTATTTTGTTCTTCTGTGAATGTTTCATTTCCTAATGAGCCCGCATGGACAGCTACACGTGTATGCATGTGAACATAGCCGTTTTGATAAGCAAGTACTGCTTCGTTCGTGTCTTTAAAAATCATTCCCTCACCGACAGCGCCATCTCTTTCCAAGGTTAAGTAATAGTTACCTAAAACCATGTCTTGAGAAGGAGTAACAACAGGCTTACCATCTTTAGGGTTTAAGATATTTTGTGCTGCAAGCATTAATAATCGTGCTTCTGCTTGTGCCTCTGATGAAAGCGGCACGTGAACAGCCATTTGGTCACCATCAAAATCCGCATTGTATGCTGTACATACAAGAGGATGAAGACGAATCGCACGGCCTTCAACAAGTGTTGGTTCAAATGCTTGAATCCCTAATCTATGCAATGTAGGGGCACGGTTTAATAATACCGGATGCTCTCTGATTACATCTTCAAGTACATCCCACACATCTGGAGATACTCTTTCTATTTTACGTTTTGCAGATTTGATGTTATGCGCTAAGCCCTTTTCAACGAGTTCCTTCATAACAAATGGCTTAAATAGTTCTAACGCCATTTCTTTAGGAAGTCCGCACTGATACATTTTTAAGTTCGGTCCTACAACGATAACGGAACGTCCAGAATAATCTACACGTTTTCCAAGCAAGTTTTGACGGAAACGGCCTTGCTTTCCTTTTAGCATATGGGAAAGTGACTTCAATGGACGGTTACCTGGTCCTGTAACTGGACGCCCGCGGCGGCCGTTATCAATCAAGGCATCAACAGCTTCTTGAAGCATCCGTTTTTCATTCTGAACAATAATGCTTGGAGCACCTAAATCTAACAAACGCTTTAAGCGGTTATTACGGTTTATTACACGACGATAAAGATCGTTTAAGTCAGATGTCGCAAATCTCCCCCCATCCAATTGAACCATTGGACGAAGTTCAGGAGGTATAACTGGAAGAACGTCAAGAATCATCCATGAAGGCTCATTTCCAGAACCACGGAATGCTTCCAGCACTTCAAGGCGTTTAATCGCACGCGTACGACGCTGACCTTGCGCACTTTTTAATTCCTCTTTTAAGGCGTCTACTTCCTTGTTTAAATCGATATCAAAAAGAAGTTTTTTAATTGCTTCTGCACCCATGGCAGCTTGGAATTTGTTTCCGTACTTTTCACGGTATGCCCGATATTCTTTTTCAGATAATAGCTGCTTTTTATCAAGAGCTGTATCACCGGATTCCGTCACTACATAAGAAGCAAAGTAGATGATTTCCTCCAAAGCCCTTGGTGACATGTCTAAAACAAGTCCCATTCGGCTTGGAATTCCTTTAAAGTACCATATATGTGAAACTGGTGCAGCAAGCTCGATGTGCCCCATTCGTTCACGACGAACTTTAGCACGAGTTACTTCCACACCACAGCGGTCACATACAACGCCTTTATAACGGACACGCTTGTACTTCCCGCAATGACATTCCCAGTCCTTCGTTGGACCGAAAATTCGTTCACAGAATAAACCATCCTTTTCAGGCTTTAATGTACGATAGTTAATCGTTTCTGGTTTTTTGACTTCTCCGAAAGACCATGAACGGATTTTGTCCGGTGAAGCAAGACCAATCTTCATATACTCAAAATTATTAACATCCAGCAAGGGGCCTACCTCCCTTTTGATATCTCCAGGTTTTACCCTTATTGCCCAATAAAGTTGGAGTGCAGATTGCACTCCAACTAGCATATATTATTACTCTTTTGAACCGACTTTTTCAGATTCAAATGCTTGCTCAGGAACGATGTTTAACGTATCGACTTGTTGTAAGTCATCATCATCTTCCGTATCGCGCATTTCGATTTCTTCTTCATCACCAGAAAGAATTTTTACATCCATTCCAAGACTCTGAAGTTCTTTAATTAATACTTTGAATGATTCAGGAACACCAGGTTCTGGAACATTTTCGCCTTTAACAATCGCTTCATATGTTTTCACACGACCAACAACGTCATCTGATTTAACAGTAAGAATTTCTTGAAGTGTGTATGCTGCTCCGTATGCTTCTAGTGCCCAAACTTCCATCTCACCAAAGCGCTGTCCGCCAAATTGAGCTTTACCGCCCAATGGCTGCTGCGTAACAAGTGAGTAAGGACCAGTTGAACGGGCATGGAGTTTATCATCGACCATGTGTGCGAGTTTAATCATATACATGACACCCACAGAGACACGGTTATCAAATGGTTCCCCAGAACGGCCATCATAAAGGACCGTTTTCGCATCACGAGCCATTCCTGCTTCTTCAATCGTTCCCCAAACATCTTCTTCACGCGCTCCATCAAATACAGGAGAAGCGACATGAATACCTAGGTAGCGAGCTGCCATCCCAAGGTGAAGTTCAAGCACCTGTCCAATGTTCATACGTGAAGGTACGCCCAGTGGATTCAACATGATATCAACAGGTGTACCATCTGGTAAAAACGGCATATCTTCTTCCGGTAAAATACGAGAGATTACCCCTTTGTTACCATGACGTCCCGCCATTTTATCTCCCTCAGAAATCTTACGCTTCTGAACGATATAAACACGGACCAGTTGATTCACACCTGGTGGCAGTTCATCGCCATCTTCACGATTAAAGACTTTTACATCAAGAACAATTCCGCCGCCGCCATGTGGAACTCGTAGTGACGTATCACGAACTTCACGTGCCTTTTCACCAAAGATCGCGTGTAAAAGACGTTCTTCTGCCGTTAATTCTGTAACTCCTTTTGGCGTAACTTTACCAACTAGGAGATCTCCGTCTTTAACTTCAGCACCGGTACGGATAATTCCACGCTCATCCAAGTTGCGAAGGGCATCTTCACCCACGTTTGGAATATCACGTGTAATTTCTTCAGGTCCAAGCTTTGTATCCCGAGATTCTGACTCGTATTCTTCGATATGGATAGATGTGTATACATCATCTTTAACAAGACGTTGACTCATAATAATCGCATCTTCATAGTTATAGCCATCCCATGTCATAAAGGCAACAAGGACGTTGCGTCCAAGAGCTAATTCACCAAGTTCCATTGATGGACCATCAGCAAGAATCTCGCCTTTTGTTACGCGGTTGCCCACAGCAACGATTGGACGTTGGTTATAACATGTTCCTTGATTGGAACGGATGAATTTTAACATACGGTACTTATCAAGATTACCTTTAACCTCTTGACCATCAACAACATTAATGCGACGCACCCATACTTCACGTGCTTCTACATGCTCAACAATACCTTCGTGCTTACAGATAACCGCAGCACCTGAGTCTTTACCGGATACGTATTCCATACCCGTTCCAACTCTAGGAGCTTCTGGCTGCATAAGCGGTACTGCTTGACGCTGCATGTTCGCACCCATAAGGGCACGGTTGGAGTCATCGTTTTCAAGGAATGGGATACACGCTGTTGCCGCAGACACAACCTGCTTTGGCGATACATCCATATAATCAATTCGTTCACGTTTAACTACCGTGTTTTCACCACGGAAACGAGCAACAACATCTTCATCGACGAATGAACCATCATCACTTAGACGAGAATTCGCTTGGGCTGTAACATAGTTATCTTCTTCATCAGCAGTTAAGTAATCAATCCGACTCGTTACTTTCCCTGTATCAGGGTCGACACGACGGTAAGGTGTTTCAATAAACCCAAAACGGTTTACTTTTGCATAAGATGATAACGAGTTTATTAGACCAATGTTCGGACCCTCTGGTGTCTCAATCGGACACATACGGCCATAGTGAGAGTAGTGAACGTCACGAACTTCGAATCCAGCACGCTCACGCGTTAAACCACCTGGTCCTAATGCAGATAGACGACGCTTGTGTGTTAATTCAGCAAGCGGGTTGGTTTGATCCATGAACTGCGATAATTGCGAGCTTCCGAAGAACTCTTTAATCGAAGCAATAACCGGACGAATATTAATTAATTGCTGTGGTGTGATTGTTGCTGTATCTTGGATTGACATTCTTTCGCGAACTACACGTTCCATACGGGATAATCCGATTCGGAACTGATTTTGTAGGAGTTCTCCTACAGAGCGAAGACGTCTGTTTCCTAGATGGTCAATATCATCTGTATCGCCTACTCCATGCAATAAATTGAAGAAGTAGCTAATCGACGCAATGATATCAGCTGGTGTAATATTTTTAATTGGTTCGGCCACATAGGCGTTACCTAAGACATTAATTACTTTTTCATTCTCATCGCCAGGAGCATAAATCTTAATGTCCTGAAGAGTAATTTCCTCATCGACTACGCCGCCATAAGGATTGAAGCCTTTGAAATTAATATTCTTTTCCAAGGCTGGTAAGACTCTATCCAGGTTTCTCCTGTCTAGAACTGTTCCCTTTTCAGCGATAATTTCGCCCGTTTCAGGATCCGCAAGGGATTCTGCTAAGCGCTGGTTGAATAAGCGGTTTTTAATATGAAGCTTTTTATTAATTTTATAACGACCTACATTCGCAAGATCATATCGCTTTGGATCGAAGAAACGCGAAATTAATAGACTCTTTGCGTTTTCAACAGTAGGGGGTTCACCCGGACGAAGTCGCTCGTAAATTTCTAGAAGCGCTTTGTCAACACCTTCTGTATTGTCCTTCTCTAATGTGTTACGGATGTACTCGTTATCACCGATCAATTCGATGATTTCTTGATCAGAACCGAAGCCAAGTGCACGCAAAAGAACCGTAACGGGCAGTTTCCGAGTACGATCTATTCTCACATATACGACATCTTTGGCGTCTGTTTCATATTCCAGCCAAGCGCCGCGGTTCGGAATGACAGTAGCCGAGTAGCCACGTTTTCCATTTTTATCGAGTTTCCCACTAAAGTAAACGCTCGGAGAACGCACTAATTGTGAAACGATAACACGTTCTGCCCCGTTAATGACAAACGTACCCGTTTCAGTCATAAGTGGAAAATCACCCATAAAAACATCTTGATCTTTTACTTCGCCTGTTTCTTTGTTTACAAGACGTACTTTTACACGTAATGGAGCAGAATATGTAACGTCCCGTTCTTTTGATTCTTCAACAGAATACTTTGGATCGCCAAGGCTGTAATCAATAAATTCTAGTGATAGGTTACCAGTAAAATCTTCTATTGGTGAAATATCCTGGAACATTTCACGCAAACCCTCATCAAGAAACCATTGATAGGAAGTGGTTTGGATTTCAATAAGATTTGGTAATTCTAAAACTTCACTGATTCGTGCGTAACTTCTTCGTTGGCGGTGTCGTCCATACTGAACTAGTTGACCTGTCAACTGATTCACCCCTCAAATCAAGCGTTATTATTAAAATCTATAAGCGTTTATGGATCAGAACTTTACTTCCTTTCCAATAAACAAAAAGAAAAAGGGTTTTTTACTAAAAACCACATTTTCACATTTTGACTATTATTTTGTCATCATTTCCTTAATATCCCTTTTTTATACGCTGAAATTAAGTATTTAAAGGAATAATTCGGAAATTATTATGATGGCATTTTATAATGCTATCATAGTGACATTTTCAAGTCAACTTTTTTGTGCCTTTATGACAAAATAACCTTTGGATTTGTCAATAGTTTCGACGTGGTTAAATAAATTATTTAATTTTTCAATTGCGGATGGTGCTCCTTGTTTCTTTTGAATGACAACCCAGAGCTCACCCTGAGATGTAAGATGCTCGAAGCTTTGTTCAAAAATATCATGAACCGTTTTTTTCCCCGCTCTAATCGGTGGATTTGTTAAAATAGCAGCAAACGTGTTTTCTTTTACATTCAGCAAACGATCACTTTCATATATCTCAACGTTCTGTATCTCATTAAGTTCTGCATTTTCCTTCGCCAAAGCAATTGCCCGTTCATTAACATCAATCATATGTATCATACGATCATGGTAAGATTTCGCAATCGAAAGACCAATTGGTCCATAGCCGCAGCCTACATCCAGGAGTAATCCATCTGCATTCGGCATTTCAAAAGACTCAATTAATAAACGTGAGCCGAAATCTACTTCTCTTTTTGAAAAAACACCGTTATCCGTTTTAAAACGGAACTGGTTATCTTTTAAAGTGTAATCCCAAAATTTTGGGTCACTTTCAACCTTCTGCATTCGAGAATAGTAGTGTTCAGACAACTGACTCACCTCCGAGGAATATTAATAATTGAAGATAAACGAGGACTAAAAATTTAGTTAAGGCAAAAAAAGCCCGCTTATACAGCGAGCTTTTTTATAAGATTATTACTTAACTTCAACGTTTGCTCCAACTTCAGCAAGTTTAGCTTTAACTTCTTCAGCTTCTTCTTTAGAAACGCCTTCTTTAACAGCTTTTGGTGTGTTGTCAACAAGGTCTTTTGCTTCTTTAAGTCCAAGACCAGTGATTTCACGAACAGCTTTGATAACCTTGATTTTTTGATCGCCAGCGCTAGCTAGGATAACATCAAATTCAGTTTGTTCTTCAACAGCCGCTACAGCTGCGCCACCCATTGCAACAGGAGCTGCAGCAGTTACGCCGAATTCTTCTTCGATTGCTTTTACTAGATCGTTAAGTTCTAAAACAGTCATAGTTTTAACTGCTTCAATGATTTGTTCTTTAGTCATGATAAATTTCCTCCTTAGTTTTCGTTCAAATTTATTTGATGTGCGTATTCAGGCTAACTTACGCGCCTTGTTCTTCTTTTTGTTCTGCAACTGCTTTTGTAACAAGAGCAAGGTTGCGGATTGGAGCTTGTAGTACGCTGAGTAACATAGATAGTAAACCTTCGCGTGATGGTAGGTCAGCAAGAGCTTTAATTTCTTCAGCTGTTGCAACGTTTCCTTCAATTACACCTGCTTTAAGTTCAAGTGCTTCATGTTTTTTCGCAAAGTCATTCAAGATTTTAGCTGGTGCTACTACATCTTCAGTACTGAACGCGATTGCGTTAGGACCTGTTAATGCAGCGTTTAAACCAGCAAGTTCAGCAGCTTCAGCCGCACGGCGAACCATTGAGTTTTTGTAAACTTTAAATTCAACGCCTGCTTCGCGAAGTTGTTTACGAAGTTCAGTTACTTCTGCAACTGAAAGACCACGATAATCAACAACAACTGTTGATACACTGTTCTTTAACTTATCAGTAATTTCGTTAACGATTAGTTGCTTTTGTTCGATTACACTGCTCATCTTTACACCTCCTGTAGATTGTCTACATTCATACTAGGCAAATAAAAGCCTCCATATCAATCGGTGACATGGAGGCAGCATACAACAGCTGAATAATTCAGCCAATTCTATCGCATTACCTCGGCAGGAAATTAAGCTGCTAGAGCACCTGCTGTCTTCAGTACAAATGTTATTATTTTAAACAACAAAATAGATTATATAAAATCTATTCTAGATTGTCAATTGGTAAAATTTATTTAACTGCTACAGATGAAGGATCAACTTTAACGCCAGGTCCCATTGTTGAAGCAACAGTTACGTTCTTCATGTAAGTACCTTTTGCTGCAGATGGTTTCACTTTTAGCATAGTTTCAAAGATAGTGTTGAAGTTTTCAACAAGCTTCTCGTTTTCGAAAGATGCTTTACCGATTGGCACGTGAATGTTACCAGACTTGTCAACGCGGTATTCAACTTTACCAGCTTTAATTTCATTAATCGCACGAGTCACATCAAATGTTACTGTACCTGTTTTAGGGTTTGGCATTAAACCTTTAGGTCCTAATACACGACCAAGTTTACCAACTTCACCCATCATGTCAGGAGTTGCTACGATTACATCAAATTCAAACCAACCTTGTTGGATTTTGTTGATGTACTCTGCATCACCTACATAATCAGCACCAGCTGCTTCTGCCTCTTTTACTTTTTCACCCTTAGCGAAAACTAGAACGCGTTGCGTTTTACCAGTTCCGTTTGGAAGTACAACTGCACCACGGATTTGTTGGTCAGCTTTCTTAGGGTCAACACCTAAACGGAATGCTACTTCTAGAGTTGCATCAAATTTAGTGAAGTTTGTTTTTTTAGCAAGATCAATTGCTTCTGCAATTGGATATGCCTTTAGGCGATCTACAAGCTTTGAAGCTTCTAAATACTTCTTACCTTTTTTAGCCATTTTTATTTCCTCCTAGATTGTGGTTTTAGCGAATTATTCTCCCACGAATAAAGGTTGCGCAGAAACGCAACCCCACTCATTCAACACGAACAGTTACATGAATTAGTCTTCGATGACGATACCCATGCTGCGCGCAGTACCTTCGACCATGCGCATTGCTGCTTCAACGCTAGCTGCGTTTAGGTCAGGCATTTTTTGTTCCGCAATCTCGCGTACTGTATCACGCTTTACTGTTGCTACTTTATTACGGTTAGGTTCACCAGAACCTGACTGAATTCCAGCTGCTACTTTTAAAAGAACGGCAGCAGGAGGAGTTTTCGTAATAAATGTAAATGAACGGTCTTCAAATACCGTGATTTCAACAGGAATGATCAAACCAGCTTGATCTGCTGTACGAGCGTTAAATTCTTTACAGAATCCCATGATATTAACACCGGCTTGACCTAGTGCAGGACCAACTGGCGGCGCTGGATTAGCTTTCCCAGCAGGAATTTGTAATTTAACGACTTTAATTACTTTTTTAGCCACGAGACACACCTCCTTAAAGTCCGTGATGTGGTAATAGGAATCCGTTAGGAATCCTCCCACTCAGGCATCTGTCTTTATCTATTGATCATAAAGAACTTAACATAAGTCTTGTCTCACAGTGGAGACATACTGACCTATGAAATATTACCACTTTTTAAAAATGATTTCAAGTTTTTTTACAATATAACATTATTTTCTTTGAATATCGCCGCAATTGAGGCGCTTCTGCTTGTCTTAATCTAGCTTCTCGATTTGTGTGAAATCCAGTTCTACCGGGGTATCACGGCCAAACATATTGACAAGAACCTTCAGTTTTGCGCGATCCTTATCCATTTCTTCCACAGACCCAGTAAAGTTCGCAAATGGACCTTCCTTCACTCGAACCGTTTCACCAATCTCATAATTAGCATCGACGCGATTTTCGGAAACCCCCATGCGTTTTAAAATAACGACAACTTCTTCCGGAAGCAATGGAGTAGGCTTCGATCCACCACCAGATGAACCAACAAAGCCGGTTACACCCGGGGTATTCCGAACCACATACCAAGAATCATCAGTCATCACAATTTCAACTAATACATAACCAGGGAACACTTTGCGCTTTACTACTTTTGTCTTGCCATTTTTGATCTCAGTCTCTTCTTCTTCAGGGACAACCACTCTGAAAATCTTATCTGTCATACCCATCGATTCGACTCGTTTTTCTAAATTCGCTTTTACCTTATTTTCATAACCTGAGTAAGTATGTAAAACATACCAATTTTTTTCCATTTAAGAGGACTTGAACGTCCGTCCCTCCCTATTTCTTATTCAAAGACTATTTTTTGAACAAACAAAAAACCCGTGAAACGGGCTTTAGATAAAAATTCCTTTATTAATCACCATTATACCATGAAAGTGGATTTATTATTCAAGAATTAAGCGAATCAATTTTGAAATCCCTAAATCTAGAACCGCAAAGAACGCTGCAAAAAAAACAACGGTCGATAGAACAGTAAGCGTTGAGCGAGTTAGTTCCCCACGTTTTGGCCAGCTAACTTTTCTCATCTCACGGAAAATATCACTGAAGAATTTAGTTATGCGCTGCATTTCTGTAACCCCCAAAATCTAAAAATAACTGCAAAAATCTATGATCATTATTTCGTTTCTCTATGAATGGTATGGGTGGTGCAGGTTTTGCAGAATTTTTTCAATTCTAATCTCTCTGTTTGTGTCTGCTTGCTGATCGTCGAATAATTTCGCGAGCCGCAAACAGCACAGGAAAGGATTACTTTTTTACTCATAGTCGACACCTTTACCCAATTTTCTATTATATCCTTAAAAATGTAGCATGAGTCCTAATTATTGTCAATAACCCTTGGAAACGGTTCAATTTTATGACATATTTAATCATCAAAGTGAAAATTCACGAAGTTCTAAATATCTTTCCAGCTTTCTTTTGACACGCTGCAGAGCATTATCAATTGATTTCACATGGCGGTTTAGCTCTTCAGAAATCTCTTGGTATGATTGACCATCTAAGTAGAGAGCCAATACCTTCCTTTCTAAATCACTTAATAATTCAGTCATTTTCACTTCGATATGGTCAAATTCTTCCTGATTAATAATCAGTTCCTCTGGGTCAAGAACCTTTGTTCCTGACAAAACATCCATTAATGTTCGGTCCGATTCTTCATCGTAGATTGGCTTGTCCAATGAAACGTATGAATTTAACGGGATATGCTTCTGCCTTGTGGCGGTTTTGATTGCTGTAATGATTTGACGAGTTATACAAAGCTCTGCAAATGCCTTGAAGGAGGTAAGCTTGTCCTCCCGAAAGTCACGAATTGCCTTATACAGTCCAATCAAACCTTCTTGGACAATATCTTCCTTATCTGCACCGATTAAAAAATAGGACCTTGCTTTTGCACGTACAAAATTACGATACTTATGGATTAAATAATCCAATGCTTCACTATCACCTTGGTGCACTAAATCAACAATTCCTTCGTCTTCCATTATCAGGAACTGCTGGTTGATCTTTGTTCCGAAGTCCGTACTCAAAGTAGATCCCCTCCACCGAACAAGCATAGATAGTAATAGTATACATGACAATTTTTTATTAGTCCACGTTCACTTTTGTCCTCTGCGCCACTTTTCGAAAATTTCTGCCATTTCCGCACTCATCTTTATTTTAGAAACGGGTCTTTTTTCTTGAATGGTTTTCACTTTCTTTTCGATGCCTCTTTCAATCGAAGACATTTCAATGAGCAATTCACGTGCAGACTTCCTTAATGCCCCTTGTCCAAAAATAGCCCATTGCTCTGTAAAGTCGGAAGTCGCTACATGAATTTGTGTTCTTCGATTACTTAAACTAATGGCCATTTTTTCAATCCGCTCATCTGCCGTCTCATTTTCTTTCGTAAAGATAACTTCTATTTTATGATTTTTATACTTCTTTTCCGTCCCTTGTACATAATAGGCATCGAATACCACAATTACACGGAAGCCTGAATAGGCTTGGTATTCAGCCATTCTTTCCACTAAGCGGTCCCGTGCAGCAGGTAAATCATGATCCTTTAAAGCTCTTAGTTCAGGCCAGGCTCCGATGATGTTGTAACCGTCCACAAGCAGGATATCCATTACTATCCCTCAAGTGTGTGTCGTTTTCGATATACCTCATACATCAGTAAAGCCGCCGCAACAGAAGCATTTAACGAAGTTACTTTACCAACCATTGGCAAATGGATGAGAAAATCACATTTATCGCGGATCAGTCTTCCCATTCCTTTTCCTTCACTGCCAATCACCAAGCCTAGTGGCAGCGTCCCGTCTAATCTTCGGTAATCATCTTTGCCTTTTGCATCTGTTCCGGCAATCCAAATACCTCGTTCCTTAAGTTCATCGATGGTTCGCGCCATATTAGTGACACGGACCACTGGGATATATTCAATCGCACCTGTCGAAGCTTTGGCAACTGTTGCTGTTAGGCCAACAGCCCGCCGCTTTGGAATAATGATGCCATGAGCACCGACTGAATCGGCTGTTCTCATGATCGACCCAAGGTTATGAGGATCCTCAATTTCGTCCAGCAATAAAAAGAATGGCGGTTCATTTTTCTTTTCTGCTGCTGCAAACAAATCATCCATTTCCGCATATTGATAGGCAGCAACATAAGCAAGAACTCCTTGATGATTTTCATCCGCGATTTGGTCAATTTTTTTCTTAGGAACAAATTGAACAATCACATTTGCTTCTTTGGCTAATTGCGTAATTTGCTGCATTTGGCCACGCTGCGATCCTTCGGCAATTAATATTTTATTAATATCCCTTTCTGATTTAAGCGCTTCGATGACTGGATTTTTGCCAACAATATATTCTTGTTGTTCCATCCTAGCGTTCCTCCTTTCTTTGCTCCACATATGAAAATGCCCTGCTAATAAGCTCTTCTAAACGTTCTTTTTTACCCGTTAGATACAGGTAACCCATCAATGCTTCAAATGCTGTACTATAGTGATAAGTTTGGACATCTGTATTTTTTGGAACAGTGCCTGATTTTGCATTTCTACCGCGCATAACCACCGCTAATTCTTCTTCATCAAGCAGTTTATGATCCATCATTTGAAAAAGAATTTGGCTTTGTGCCTTTGCCGAGACGTAACTGGTCCCGGTGCGGTGTAACTGATTCGGTCTTACCTTACCGCTATAGAGGAGGTGGCGCCTTACATAGGTTTCATAAATCGCGTCACCCATGTAGGCAAGAGCGAGACTATTCAATTGTTTAACATCCACTGTATTTTCATATTTAAGCATGAATTAGCCTCTTTTCCACCTTGTACCCTGCGGTGTATCTTCTAAAATAATATTCATTTCCTTTAGCTGATCTCTTATTTGGTCAGACAATTGGAAATTACGGTCTTTTCGAGCTTGGATTCGCTTTTCAATCAGCGCATCGATTTCTTCGTCAAGCATTTCTTCTTTTTCAAATGTCAGCCCTAAGACATGGAATAACTTTTCAAATTGTTTTGTAAAGGCATCAATGACTTCTACAGCTGTATTTTTCTCTAAAAGATAATAATTAGCCAGTTTTGAAAGGTCGAATAAAACGGAAATCGCTTTAGCTGTATTGAAATCATCATCCATTGCCTCAATAAATTCTTCTTGCCTTTTTGCAATACTTTCAAGCCATACCTGATTCGAATCTGTTAAGTCAGTACTCGCTTCTTTCCGATGCTTTAAGTTTTGATAAGAGGTGGTTATGCGTTCAAATGCGGCTTTCGTACTCTCCAGTAATTCCTCGCTGTAATTAATCGGATTGCGGTAATGAACGGATAACATAAAAAACCGTAACACTTGCGGATTATGTTTTTTAATAATGTCATGGACAAGGACAAAGTTTCCTAATGATTTAGACATTTTTTCATTATCAATATTGATATAGCCATTGTGCATCCAGTAACGAGAAAATAATTTTCCTGACAGTGCTTCTGATTGGGCAATTTCATTTTCATGATGCGGGAAGGTTAAATCCTGTCCACCCGCATGAATATCAATGGTTTCGCCAAGATACTTTTTCGCCATTGCCGAGCACTCGATATGCCAGCCCGGCCGGCCAAGCCCCCACGGACTCTCCCAGAAGATTTCTCCTTCTTTGGCCGTTTTCCATAGGGCAAAGTCTAAGTCGTCTTGTTTCCTATCGCCGACTTCAATTCTTGCACCTACTTGCAGGTCATCAATGGATTGATGCGATAGCTTACCATATTCATCGAATTTTCTTGTCCGGAAATAAACATCACCTGCAGATTCATAAGCGTAGCCCTTTTCGACTAATTGACTAATAAAATCAATGATAATGTCCATGTTTTCCATTACCCGAGGATGAACATCTGCCTTTTGGCAGCCTAATGCCGTCACATCTTCAAAATAGGCATTGATAAATCGGTCCGCAATCGCCGGAACACTTTCTCCTAACTGATTAGCTGCCCGAATCAATTTGTCATCGACATCGGTAAAATTGGAAACATATTGAACATCATAGCCGCGATATTCCAAATAGCGCCGAACGGTATCAAAGACGATTGCCGGACGTGCATTACCGATATGAATATAATTATAGACCGTCGGACCGCAAACATACATTTTGACTTTCCCTTCTTCGAGCGGTACGAAGGTTTCCTTTTTACGAGTTAGTGTATTATAAAGTTGAATGGCCATTGACTTTTATCCTTTCTCCTTTTAATTCTTCGAGTTCGTGCATTAATTTATCCAGATCATTTTGCATTTCTCTTAAGCGGTCTGCTACAGGGTCTGGTAAGTCACAGTGGTTCAAATCCCTTGTAATTCTTCTTCCATCCTGGATCACCACTCTCCCTGGAATCCCAACTACCGTTGAGTTAGGGGGTACTTCTATCAATACAACCGAGCCGCCGCCAATTTTGGAATTTTCTCCAACGGTTATCGAACCAAGCACCTTTGCACCTGTGGCAATCAGGACATTATCCTTAATCGTCGGATGCCGCTTTCCTTTCTCTTTACCCGTTCCACCAAGTGTTACCCCTTGATATATAGTTACATTATCCCCAATTTCGCACGTTTCCCCTATAACAACGCCCATACCATGGTCAATAAAAAATCTTCTGCCTATTTTTGCCCCAGGATGAATTTCAATTCCGGTAAAAAAGCGGCTTACTTGTGAAATAACCCTGGCTAGAAAATAGAATTTCCGATTAAAGAGTGCATGCGCGAGTCGATGTGACCAAATGGCATGCAAGCCTGAATACGTCAAGATGACTTCTAAATGACTTCTTGCTGCAGGATCTTGTTCAAAAACAACCTCAACGTCCTCCCTCAACTTCTTGAACATTACCATTCTCCCCCTTTTTATAAAGCGTAAGCCGCCCGTTTAGCGGCGTATGGACTAGAGCCCTTTGACTGAGATAAAGGAAACACGGAGAGCGGTAAGCGATCCGATGTTGACTTATCGTAGGGAAAAGGGCGAAGTACACTAGCCGCTGGGCCGCTTGCGCTAGACTGTTATCTAAGTTCAAAGTTATATATCTTCTTAGAAACAAAAAAGCGCCTCTGTCTTAACGACAGAGACGCTTATGCGCGGTTCCACTCTGATTAGACCGAAAAGCTTGTTTTGGAAAAAGAAAGCTTAATATGGGTCTCACTCTACCTGTTAACGGATAGGTTCCGCCCATTTCTACTAGAAGTTGACTCTTTTCGAAACAGGGCTCAGAGGTGCATTTCAAAAAACGAGAGGCTTAAACCACTTTCAGCCGGTGATGGTTTTCTCTTTAAAGCATCCTTTTTTTACTTATCCTCTTCTACACTTTAGTAACTATATAATTGTTTACTCTACTATATTACATTTCTTCCCCAATGTTAACTAATAATTTTATTAATTCTCGTTTGAACCTTATCTTTACCTAAGAGTTCAATTGCCATTGGGAGGTCTGGTCCATGTGTTTGGCCTGTTACCGCCGCTCGAATTGGCATAAATAGATTTTTCCCCTTTTGACCGGTCGACTTTTGAACTGCCTTCATGGCTGCCTTTATACCATCAGCCCGGAAGCTTTCCAGTTGGTCAAGTTCATGTGAAAATGCCCTTAACACTTCTGGAACAGTTTCCCCGGTTAATATTTCCTTTGCATCTTCTTCATAGATGGCATCCACTTGAAAGAACATATCTGATAATTCCACGACTTCAGCACCAAAGCTCATTTTTTCCTGTAAAAGAGCTACAAGTCCTTGGAGCCATTGATACTGTTCATCTGTCATGCTTTCACTTATTCGGCCTGCCTTAATTAAGTGAGGCATAGCCAGATCAACTACACGGTTCATCTCAATTTTTTTCATATATTGATTATTCATCCACAACAGCTTTTGCTTATCAAATAATGCTGGCGATTTGGATAGGCGATTCGCGTCAAATATTTCAATAAACTCGTTCTTAGAGTAAATTTCTTCTTCACCTGTCGGCGACCAGCCGAGTAGTGTAATAAAGTTAAATAATGCTTCTGGAATATAACCCAATTCTTCATATTGTTCAATAAACTGAATGATGGACTCATCACGCTTACTTAACTTTTTGCGGCTTTCATTGACAATCAAAGTCATGTGTCCAAAAATTGGCGGCTCCCAGCCTAATGCTTCATAGACCATCAATTGCTTTGGCGTGTTAGAAATATGATCATCGCCACGGAGCACATGAGAGATTTTCATTAAATAATCATCAATCGTTACAGCAAAGTTATAGGTTGGGGTGCCATCCTTTTTAATGATGACCCAATCACCCATCCCTTCCGATTCAAACGAAACACTGCCCTTGACCATATCATCAAACGTATAGGTTTTCCCTTCAGGTACGAGGATGCGGATGCTTGGCTGACGGCCTTCGCTTTCAAATTGACGGCGCTGTTCATCGGTTAAATGGCGGCATTTACCGGAATAATGAGGTGTTTCTCCTCTTTCGCTCTGGGCCTCCCGCTCTGCTTCGATTTCAGCTTCTGTACAATAACATTTATAAGCATGGCCATTTGCCAATAATTGGTTGTAGTAGGCTTCATAAAGATCATTACGCTCCGATTGGCGATAGGGACCGTATTCACCGCCAACGTCGACACCCTCGTCCCAATCCATCCCAAGCCATTTTAAATATTTTAACTGGCTTTCTTCTCCGCCTTCAATATTCCGCTTTTTATCGGTATCTTCAATTCGGATAATAAATTTCCCGCCATGATGGCGTGCAAATAAATAATTAAATAATGCAGTACGGGCGTTTCCAATATGTAAATGTCCCGTTGGACTTGGAGCATATCTTACACGAACTTCGTTTGACATAACTATAATGCCTCCATTCTCGAAAAGCAAAAGCCCCTAGGTGCTGGAGCTAGACAGCTTTACCATATGTTTTTATCTGATTTATTGTATCATTGTGCCCTTCACTGTAAAAGGTTAATTGTTAACCTTTTTTAACAATACAACCACCTGGGAAGCAATGCCTTCCCCTCTGCCGGTGAAACCTAGCTTTTCTGTTGTTGTCGCCTTTACATTGACTTGTTCAGGTGCTGCCTCTAGTAATTCCGCAATCCTACCGCGCATTTGCTCAATATAGGGTGCCATTTTTGGCTGTTGAGCAATAATTGTACAATCGGCATTCACAAGCTCGTACCCTTTATTTTTCACCAATTGCCATACATGCTCCATCAGCTTCGCGGAGTCAGCATCTTTAAAATCTGGATCGGTATCCGGAAAGTGTTTGCCAATATCGCCTTCCCCAATCGCACCAAGGCAGGCATCGGAAACCGTATGTAATAACACATCAGCATCCGAATGACCTAGCAAACCCCTTTCATAAGGGATTGTAATCCCACCAATGATTAGCGGGCGCCCTTCTGTTAATTGATGAACATCAAAGCCCTGACCAATTCGAAACATCATTAAAAACTCCTTTTTTCTATTGTCTAGCTACACAAGAATAAGCTTCGGAAGCAAAGCATCGCACGAAGGAAAAGCGATAGCTTTTTCGAGGAGCGCCTAGGAAAAAAGGAACTACTTTTTTCTCTGGTCAAGGCGCTTCCGCTTTTCTATTATCGCTTCAGCAAAGAACAAATCTTCTGGTGTCGTTAGTTTTATATTATCGTAATCGCCTTCTACCACCTCAACAGGATAGGGAAGCCGCTCAACCAAACTAGCATCATCGGTTCCCAGAAAGTGATCCTTTTCGGCCTTTTCGTACGCTTCCTTAAGCAGCAAAATACGAAAAGCTTGTGGGGTTTGAACAGCCCACAAGCTTGAACGTTCGACAGTTTCAACGACCACACCATCATTTATCTTTTTCATGGTGTCTTTTGCCGGCACTCCCAAAATGGCTGCACCTGTTTCTTCAGCCATTTCAGTTAAACGGTGGATATGTCCTTTTAAGATAAAAGGACGCGCCGCATCATGCACAAGAATAATCCCGTCGGTTTCGACTGATTTAAGAGCATTATAAATGCTATCCTGACGTTCATTTCCACCCGGTACTAAGTTGATAACCTTCGTCACATGATACCGATCGAGTAACACTTGAAATTCTGGTTTATCCTGTGGGTGTATGGCTAAAATAATCCCGCTGCAAGCTTCATCCTGTTCAAACACCCTTAATGTATGGATTAGAACAGGAATACCGTTTAGTTCCAATAAAAGCTTATTTTTCCCTGCTCCCATTCTTTTTCCCTGGCCCGCTGCCGGGAGAATGACTTGGTAGGTCATATCATTACCCCACTCTATCTTCTATCTACAGTGCTTTTTCTAATAATTTGGGCTTGGCAAATATCATTCGTCCTGCAGATGTCTGGAGAACACTCGTTACGAGAACCTCGATTCTTTTCCCGATATATTCTCTACCTTCCTCAACCACAATCATCGTTCCGTCATCTAAATAAGCAACGCCTTGATGATATTCTTTTCCATCCTTAATGACTTGAACGGTTAATTCCTCACCAGGAAGGACAACAGGCTTAACTGCATTGGCTAAATCATTGATGTTTAACACAGATACATTTTGCAATTCACAGACTTTATTCAGATTAAAATCATTCGTGACCAAGATGCCATTGGTTATTTTAGCTAATTTAACGAGCTTTGAGTCCACTTCACTAATTTCCTCAAAATCGCCCTCATAAATTTCTACCTTTATAGCGAGTTCCTTTTGAATTCGGTTTAATATATCCAAGCCTCTGCGGCCGCGATTTCGTTTCAGCACATCGGAAGAATCGGCAATATGCTGTAATTCCTCAAGGACGAACTGTGGAATGACAATCGTTCCTTCTAAAAATCCGGTCTGACAAATATCAGCAACGCGCCCATCAATGATAACGCTCGTATCTAATATTTTCAAAGGATGATTAACTTCCTTATCATTCTCTTCCTCACTGGTTTTTTTCTTGTTACCGCGGTTTCCAAAAAGACCTAATAATTCATCTCTCTTCTTGAAGCCTACCTGAAAGCCGAGATAACCAAACAAAATGGTCAGTAATATCGGAGCCACAGCATTTAATATTGGGACTTGCACAGCATTCAGGGCAAAGCCGATTAAAAACGCAACCAACAATCCAAAGATTAGACCTACACTACCAAAAAGGACATCTGTTACAGGAACTTTCACTAAAGAATCTTCAGCCCATTTAATAAAGTTAAAAACATAATCTACTGCCCAAAAGGTAATAAGATAAAAAATAATAGCACCTATAATAGCAGTGATATACGAGTTGTTAATTAAGGGAATGTCATTGATATGAAGTAAATTGAACAATTCCGGTAATAACAAAATACCAAGCGTACCACCTATAATGAGGAAGCAAGCCTGCACAATACGTTTTAACATTCCTTCACCTCCTCTATTCATTATAAACATATTCATGGAAATGAAACCTTAATTTATAGATTATTTTTCGATTACAAAAACGTATTAAATTTAATTTGTTAGTGAAAATTAATAGGTTGAAGATTCTCCCCTAGGGTAGCATTGGAAAATTTTCGTGTCAAACAATTGGATTTTTTTAACTTTTAGGAACCTAGATATAATTGCTTTTATAGATGGCGATCGGTGTATAACCGCTCTTTTATCAATTTAAAGCCTTCCTTAATCTTTTTGGCACGAACTTCCCCGATTCCTTCCACATCATCAAGTTCTTCCACTGTTGCAGTTATTATTTTTGAAAGCTCACCAAAACTGCTGATGAGATTTTCAATAATGATGGATGGAAGTCTTGGAATTTTATTAAGAATTCTGTAGCCGCGCGGACTTTTATTTTCATCAAGGTGCACATAGCCAAGGTATCCCATCAATTTTAATAAGACCATATCCTCAATGGTACCGCTCGTAGCCATAGCCTGCATCCGTCCAATCACTTCTCTGGGCTTGATGTCCCTGTCGAAGGCATAATCTTTAATAATAAGCATGGTCTCGTCTTCGAGATCTGTTAATATTTCATTCAATTGTAAACGAATGAGACGGCCTTCTGTTCCTAACTCATGTAAATAGGTTAGAAGTTCATTCTTAATCTTTAAGACCATTTCAAAACGGTGGAGAACAAGTAAAAAATCGTTATAGGTTACGGACTCCTCGAACTCTAGAATACTCAAATTGCTGATACTTTGTTCCAAAACCGTTTTATACTTCTCAAGCGTCTGAATGGCTTGATTGGCTTTTGTTAAAATTACCGCAATATCTTTTAATGCATAGCGAAAATTCCCTTGATACAGGGTAATGACATTTCTTCTTTGGGAAATGGCAATCACTAGGGCTTTTGTTTGTTTCGCTACCCTTTCTGCTGTGCGGTGCCGCATCCCTGTTTCAGAAGAAGGTATATCGGAATCAGGGGCTAACTGGGCATTGGCAAAGAGAATTTTATTTCCTAATTCATTAAGGATAATGGCCCCGTCCATTTTCGCTAATTCATATAAAAAGCTGGGCGAAAATGGGCAGTTGATTTCAAAGCCGCCGTCAACGATACTTTTTACCTTTTCGTTAAAACCAATGACAATAAGGCCGCCTGTGTTCGCACGGAGCACATTGTCGATTCCCTCGCGAATGGGTGTACCAGGTGCAAGGAACTGTAAAACTTCACTTACGGTATGCTCACCAAGTTTTTTACTCTCCATCTGCTACCCTCCTAGCGCTGCTTTTAATGCTTCGCTCACTGACTTCACACCAATGAGTTCAACTCCGTTTGGGCCCTTCCAGCCGCTAAGATTATTAGCAGGGAGAATGACACGCTCAAATCCTAGCTTGGCCGCTTCCTGGACACGCTGCTCAATCCTTGAAACCCTTCTTACTTCACCGGTTAACCCGACTTCTCCGATAATACAATCGGTTGGTCTTGTGGGTTTATCTCTAAAGCTGGAAGCAATACTGACAGCCACTGCTAAATCAATTGCTGGTTCATCCAGTTTTACGCCACCAGCAACTTTTAGGTATGCATCCTGATTCTGAAGGAGCATCCCAACCCGCTTTTCTAATACTGCCATCAAAAGTGGCACACGGTTATGATCAATTCCCGTTGCCATTCTTCTTGGGTTCCCAAAGCTAGTGGGGGAAATTAACGCTTGAATTTCAACGAGGACCGGTCTTGTCCCTTCCATCGATGCGACCACCGTTGAGCCAGCAGCACCTCGTGAGCGCTCTTCTAAAAATATCTCGGAGGGATTTGCCACTTCTTCAAGACCAAATTCTTTCATTTCAAAAATTCCCATTTCATTGGTTGAACCAAAACGGTTTTTAACTGCCCGTAAAATCCGATAGGTATGATGTCTTTCTCCTTCAAAATAGAGGACGGTATCCACCATATGCTCTAACAGCCTAGGACCGGCTATCGATCCTTCTTTGGTTACGTGTCCAACAATAAAGATCGCAATCCCTTTGGTTTTCCCAATTCTCATTAATTCCGAGGTACACTCACGCACCTGTGAGACACTCCCAGGTGCGCTTGTTACATCTGGGTGAAATACCGTTTGGATAGAATCAATGATGACAAAGCTTGGATTTGTACTATCGATGGTCCGGTTAATTTCCTCAAGATTCGTTTCAGAGTAAACGAGGAGATTTTCAGAGGATATTCCTAATCGCTCCGCACGAAGCTTTGTTTGCCGTAATGATTCCTCACCAGATATGTATAAAACCTTATTTCCTTTATTAGCTAATTGTGATGATACCTGTAACAGAAGCGTTGATTTACCGATTCCAGGGTCTCCGCCAATCAGCACTAAGGATCCCTTGACCACACCCCCGCCAAGTACCCGGTTTAATTCATTTAAGTCCGTTTGAATCCTTGGTTCATTCTCCATTTCAATGGAATTGATCGGCATTGGTTTGGTTAATAGTCCTGATCCGCCTTGGGAATGGGCGAATGCCCCTCTTCTTGTTGCACCAGTTACTTCAACTTCCTCGACCATCTTATTCCATTCACCGCAGCCAGGGCATTTCCCCATCCACTTTGGAGATTCATACCCGCACTCCTGACACATAAACTTTGTCTTTCGTTTTGCCATTCTACTTCGATCCTCTCTTGCGCACAAATAAATGAAAAAAGAGGCACACGGTTTAGCTTTATTAACGTGTACCTCTCATGGTATAGCAACACTAATTGATTACATTTCTATTTTACCAAACTTGTTTTCTCTTCCATTCGAACAATAAATTCTCCATTATCAACATCGATCACCGCATGCTGACCTGTTAACAAGGTTCCTTTTAATAATTCTTCTGAAAGTCGGTCTTCAATATGCTTTTGAATCGCACGGCGTAATGGTCTTGCCCCATACTCAGGGTCATAACCTTCCTGAGAAATTTTTCCCTTCGCTGCTAAAGTTAATTCTAAAGAAATATTTTGCTCTTTTAAGCGTTTAATTAACTGCTCTGAAAGTAAAGTTACAATCTCTTCAAGATGCTTTCTCTCCAACGCATGGAAAACAATAATTTCATCAATACGGTTCAGGAATTCAGGGCGGAAGGCTTTCTTTAATTCGCCCATTACTTTCCCCTTCATGTCTTTATAATCCTGATCGCCATCCTGAATATTAAAGCCGACATACTTGTTCCGTTTTAAGGCTTCAGCACCCACATTGGATGTCATAATCAAGACGGTATTACGGAAATCTACTGTTCTTCCTTTTGAATCAGTCAAACGGCCATCCTCTAGAACCTGCAAAAGGATATTAAATACATCTGGATGTGCCTTTTCTATTTCATCAAGTAAAACAACGGAATATGGCTTTCTGCGAACCTTCTCTGTTAATTGTCCGCCTTCCTCATAGCCTACATATCCTGGCGGAGAGCCAACTAGACGAGAGGTAGAATGCTTCTCCATATACTCGGACATGTCAATCCGAATCATCGCATCCTCGTCACCAAACATGGCTTCAGCAAGGGCACGGGCTAATTCTGTTTTCCCTACACCAGTAGGTCCTAAGAAAACGAAGGAACCAATTGGCCGTTTTGGATCTTTTAATCCTGCTCTGGCACGACGGACTGCCTTAGATACTGCCTTAACAGCCTCCTCCTGGCCAATGACACGAGAATGGAGAACTTCCTCTAAATTAAGCAGCTTCGTCATCTCTGTTTGAGCTAGCTTGGAAACAGGGACACCGGTCCAACTTGAAACAACACTTGCAATATCTTCAACTGTTACTTCATTGTTTTCTTTCCCTTGCTTTTCCTTCCAGCTCTTCTTTGTTTCCTCGAGTTGTTCACGCAAACGCTGCTCCGTATCCCGTAAAGAAGCCGCTTTTTCAAATTCTTGACTTTGGACTGCAGAATCCTTTTCTTTTCGTACTTCCTCAAGCTTCACTTCTAATTCTTTTAAATTAGGTGGGGTGGTAAAGGAACGAAGACGTACCTTGGAACCTGCTTCATCGATTAGATCAATCGCTTTATCTGGCAGGAAGCGATCAGAGATATAGCGGTCTGATAGTTTAACAGCTGCCTTAATCGCTTCATCTGTAATGGAGACACGATGATGGGCTTCATAGCGGTCACGTAAACCTTCTAAAATCTGGATCGATTCTTCCGCTGTTGGTTCATCGACACGAATTGGCTGGAAACGTCGTTCTAAAGCGGCATCTTTTTCGATATATTTTCGATATTCATCAAGTGTGGTTGCTCCAATACATTGGAGTTCTCCACGAGCAAGCGATGGCTTTAAAATATTGGAAGCATCAATAGCCCCTTCTGCACCACCCGCACCAATCAATGTATGCAACTCATCAATGAAAAGAATAATATTTCCTGCTTGGCGAATTTCATCCATGACTTTTTTCAAACGATCTTCAAATTCACCACGGTATTTTGTCCCTGCTACGACTGTCCCCATATCAAGCGTCATTACTCGTTTATCACGCAGTATTTCCGGGACTTCATTATTGACAATTTGTTGGGCGAGTCCTTCTGCTATGGCTGTTTTACCTACACCAGGCTCTCCAATTAATACCGGATTATTTTTTGTCCGACGGCTTAACACTTCAATCACACGTTGAATTTCCTTACCGCGTCCAATAACAGGATCCAGGCTTCCTTCGCGGGCAATTGACGTTAGATCCCGTGCAAGGCTATCTAGCGTCGGCGTGTTAGCACTTGCTGATGCCCCGCCTTGATGCCCGCCAGACTCATTACTTCCTAATAGTTGAAGCACTTGCTGTCTTGCCTTATTTAAACTAACTCCCAAATTATTAAGTACTCGGGCAGCAACCCCTTCTCCTTCTCGGATTAAGCCAAGGAGAATATGCTCAGTCCCTACATAGGAATGTCCTAATTTTCGTGCTTCATCCATCGATAATTCAATGACCTTTTTAGCTCTTGGAGTATAGTGAATGGTTTGAGAAGCATCCTGTCCTTTTCCAATTAAATTTTCTACTTCTTTTTGGATTTTTTCAGAACCTAAACCAAGTCCATAAAGGGCTTTCGCAGCAATCCCTTCACCTTCCCGAGTTAACCCCAATAAAATGTGCTCTGTTCCAATATTGTTATGACCAAGACGAATCGCTTCCTCTTGTGCTAAAGCTAGAACTTTCTGCGCTCTTTCAGTAAAACGGCCGAACATCATATTCTCTTCCTCCCCACCTATTTTTCTTGCTCCATTTTTATTCGTTCCCTAATTAATGCTGCCCGTCTGATGTCTCTTTCATGTGGTCTTAATGAACCCCCAGCATATTGCTGTAAGAATCCTGGCTGGGTCAGTATCATTAATTCATTTAAGATTGTCTTAGGCATTTTATCAATATAACCCATATCTATTCCAAGCCGAACATCGGATAAACATCTAGCTGCTTCTTTCGATTCAATAATTCGGCTATTAGATAACACACCTAATGATCTGAATACTCTGTCTTCTAATTGTATGTTTGAAGTTTTTCGTAATGCTTCACGGGCCGACCTTTCTTGTGAAATGAGTTGACTTACAACCCCTTTTAGGTCACGGCCAATGTCCTCTTCTGATTTACCAAGTGTGATTTGATTAGAAATTTGAAATATATTACCTAATGCTTCGCTGCCTTCACCATAAATTCCTCTAACAACAAGACCTAATTGGTGAATTGCAGGAATAATTTTATTAATTTGCTGTGTTAACATTAACCCTGGCAAGTGCATCATGACCGAAGCACGGAGACCTGTTCCAACGTTTGTAGGACAACTGGTTAAATAGCCGTGTTTTTCATCAAATGCGTATTGAATATTACTTTCAAGCCAATCATCGATTTCATTCGCAGCATCCAACGCTTCAGATAATTGCAAACCTGGATACAAGCATTGAATCCGGATATGATCCTCTTCATTAATCATAATACTTACTTCTTCGTTTTCGGTTAATAGAACCGCCCCATATGGTGAATCTTCAGCTAGATGAGGGCTTATTAAATGTTTTTCAACCAATACTCTTTTTTGGAGCGGCTGTAATTCTTCAATTTTCAACAATTCCATTTGGCCAAACTTTTGAATAGGAGACTGTTTTAAAATTTCTTCCATATTTTCAATAATCAATTTTGCTTCTTCATGTGAAAAAAGGGTTGGAAATTTATAAGCATCAAAGTTACGAGCCAAACGAATCCGGGAGCTAAGGACAATATCTGAATCCGGTCCTTCCGCACTCATCCAGGAGCTGACAGCTTGATTTAGAAATCGTTCAAGCGACATGTTATTCCCCTCCCTCGTGGCTGGCTGCTAAATTTTTCTCCAACTTTCGTATTTCATCACGAATCTCTGCCGCCTTTTCAAATTCTTCATTTTGGATTGATTCCTTTAGATTACTTTTCAATTCTTCAATTTGTTTACGAAGATGGATTCCTCCGCCAATTCTCTTCGGTATTTTCCCATTATGTGTCCAGTTCCCGCTATGAAGTCGTCTTAAAACTGGTATAAGTTGTTCTTTAAACGCTTCGTAACAATGGGAACATCCAAAGCGGCCTACCTTTAAAAACTGTGGAAATGTCATTGAACAAGAATCGCATTGAAGAATCTCCTCCTGGTGGAAGGGACTTTGGCTAGGCTTTTGAAAGTTTGGATCAATATTTAATAATCCTGCTAATAAATTATTAAAAGCAAAACCAGATTCCCCATTAAAAATGAACATTTCTCCCTTTTCCTGAGCACACTTTTCACAAAGATGCACTTCAGTCTTTTCACCATTAATGATTTTTGTAAAATGAAGCGCTGCAGGTCTCTGATTACATTCTTGGCAAATCATACTTTCACCTCTTACTCAGAAAAAAATTTATTTATATTTTAAAGATGTTAACATCGCTTTTAGCATTCTTGCTCTTAATTCATCTCGGTATGGAAGATCAATATAAAGAACGGAACGATCGATTACACTTAACATAATTTTCGCTTCCCGCTGTGAAATAATTTCTTCTTGTACGAGCCTTAAAATGACATCCTCTGCACTTGTTTGACTAACCATTCCTTGTATAAGTGAGAGCAATTGATCAATTAAATGGGCCAAGTCATGGGATTGAACCTTCATAATCCTTATATACCCGCCACCGCCCCGTTTACTCTCCACAATATATCCTCTTTCGATTGTAAAACGGGTATTAATCACATAATTTATTTGAGATGGTACACATTGAAATTTATCAGCGATTTCACTTCGTTTAATTTCAACAAGATCCTTTTCACTTAATTCCAATACTTGTTTAAGATATTTTTCAATGATATCAGAGATGTTTCTCATCTTCCCACCCCCATTCTCTGACTTTGACTATATTTGACTAAATTATACTGAATTTTTTATGTAGATGCAACGATTCACTACTAATGATTTTCTCCAAAACCCGCCATTGTGAAACGTACATTAGTTAAAATATGTAGGGGTGAGATTGAGAACACAAAAAAGACAACCATTTCTGGTTGTCTTAGATTTGCCTGGCAACGTCCTACTCTCACAGGGACGCGTGTCCCAACTACCATCGGCGCTGAGAAGCTTAACTTCCGTGTTCGGTATGGGAACGGGTGTGACCTTCTCGCCATT
>NZ_JAGGQY010000004.1:0-14328 GCF_018613105.1 Bacillus sp. ISL-77 | reverse complement strand
AGTTTAGTGTTGACAATCCAACTTTCTTTACAGCAGGGGCAAGATTATCAAATCGAATCGCCTTCGGCACTCCACCAATATAATGAAAGATTCGCTTTAACCCTTCTAAAAAACATTCTCTATTCTGTGAAAGGAAGACCTGAAAATAAAAGGCATTGCTATTTGGAAAGGATAGAACTAGAAAAGGTAGATCAATTGTCTCACCATTATGTTTAAATGGTGCTTCCCCAAAGTCCACTTGAGCTGTTCCCGGCTTAGCCTCTAAAGGGATAGCCGCATCGGATGTAACCTCTAATAATTCTAATTTTCTCTTGGCTACATACTCTCTTACTGTGCGGTCTGCCCCCTTAAAACTATAATCACTTACTAATTGATCAAATATTCTTTTAGCTGTTCTGCGGTATTTTTTCTTTTTCTTCAAATCTTCCTGGAGCCACTGGTCCACAATTGACTTCACAGGATCCATTACTTTACCCTTTCTTACTTGCTTGAGCTTATTTTCGTTCCAGTCCTCTTTATCTGCATACTTTTTTATTGTTCTAGGATCTCTCCCCATTTGTTTTGCAACATCTGAGTAAGAACGTCCTTTAATATTTACTTCTTGTTTGATATAATTTATATCAGTCACTGTTAACACTCCTTATACCTCCCTGTAATTGTTAGCCCAATAACAGAGAGTTTAATTGTATGAGAGATTGTTGACAAGTGACTTTTTTTATTTGTCCCCCCGAATCAGTACTACATAAGTTAACCGCCATACCTTACATTTTTATACTGCCATAAACAATTAAGCAACCTTTTTCACTTCTTAAGAAAATAAGTACTCCAAGAGCCATTATTACAGTGATGATATATAAAGGGCTATAAGTTAGTTGGGCCAATAAAGTAGTCGTCGGTTGTCCTTCTAAGTCAGTCATGTTGCCTCCAAATTAATAAATAATATCTATTTTATCAGAATTATCTTAATGACTAACTATGGGAAATCTTCGGAAGAACTTAATGCACAGTTCGAAGAAATTGTGCATTAGTAGGATAGTCTTTGTTAACTAACGGAGTAAGCAACGTAGAGAATGTGAAGAATTGCACTTAAACTCCCATGAAAATAAAAACTGAAAAAGGGCATACAAAAATAGACCCAGAAAAGCCAGTTTTTAAAAAAAGGCTGAGCCTCTGACAAAAAAAGGTATGGCTATTATGGGAATCACAGCAGGTAAAGAATACTTGGTTCCTTGGGGTGATAGAAAACCAACCCAGTTTAATACAACCAATCATCCATTTCTTGAAGTAAGTCCAAAAAATCGAAAAAAATGGAATGACTTAGATATAAACAAGTATGTAAAATACGCGTGGTTTAACGCTAAAGATGAATTGTATGTATCAACAGCATCCGAGATATGGTCAAATGTAACGTATAAAAGTAAAGGGAATAAAATATTGACTTTAAAAAAAGAAATTGAAAACATAGATTATTCTTTGAATAATAACATTGTAGTTTTATCTGACGGAATGGTTTACTCAACTATAAATCAAGGAGATAGTTGGGAAAAACACACGGTTCCTGAATCCCTACACACAGTTCAGATATCTGATAAGGGAGAGTTATTTGTCTTAACTCAAAATAGGAAGATTCTTCGAAAAAACAGAGATAAATGGAATTCAATACCTATACCTTCTATTGCAGGTGTTCCTTGGGATATGAAAATCCTCAAGAATAAGATCGTTATTTCCACAGAGGGTGGATTGTGGATACGTGACATTAGTGGTGATAAATGGAGAAAGATACAAGTATAATATGATTTAAAATATCTCAATTAGTCAGAATATAAAGTTTTTTACTAACGGGGTGCATTACTTCAAGAAGGAGTAATGCACCTTTTTGTTGAACTAACGAGCAGTTTAGCTGAATAAGAAAACATCTTAGGGAACACTAAAATGAGGTGTTGAACTAATGAAAAGATACATTATTTTTATAATGGCATTTGAGCTAACGGAGCAGGTCTGCTCAATTAGAAGGTGTTTTGTCAGATAACCACGAATATTTGTTTAAAGGAATTTTAATACAAAGATACAGAAAGAGTACGGTTTTATGATAACAATCGCAGCAATTTTAAGTTTTATAATAGCCATTACTTTAGTTAGTTTTTCATTCAGTATGATAAGGAGTGTCACAGCTTCGAAGAAGCATCTCCTTAGACAAGACAGATATATTTTTCTAAAAAAATTTTTTATGTAGTTATTTAATTATAAACTTCTAATCATTACATTTTTGAGGTGAATAACTTTTGGAAGAGAATTTCTTAAAAACAAATAGGGGTATTAATAAATGGTGGAATTATATCATTTCTTTTTTGCTACTACTGACCATTTTAGTATTAAGTGATAAACTATCTACGAAATTCTACAAATGGTATGTAGAGCACGATGGGAATGCCGCTAGTTTTTATAGTCCTGATTTAGACCAAGCTATTTCGTATGATCCCTATATCAACTATTCTTTCCTTCAACTTTACAATGTTTTTTGTTTGATTGGTATTGCGGTGGTTTTGCTGCTGGTTCATAGGAGAAGTGTGCTTACCTTGATTACACCAAATAAAAAGGTGAATTGGAGGAAGATTGGGTGGGGTTTTTTGATTTTATTATTACCAATGTGTGTAACAACATTTTTTGACTATTTACTCTTCCCAAGTGATTATGAGTTAAATAGACTCAACATAGAAATCTTTTTAAAGGTATTAGGGATATTAATCATCTTTTTACCTATTCAAACATTAATGGAAGAGTTCTTTTTAAGAAGTTACCTGATGCAGTGGATCGGTTCAAAGGTTAGTAACAAGATTGTACTCTCCATTATTGTGGGTCTTATTAATGGAGGATTGCTTATTTATGTCGATCCTTATATCTTGGATTTAGATCCTGTTTATACGGGATTAAGTTATATCGTTATAGGAATACTTTTATCGTATATAACTGCTAAAACCAATAGTTTGGAGATAGCAATAGGTGCTAAATTTGCCTATTACTTATATATTAGTGTTCTCTCAATGCTGGGTTTTACCCGTTATCAGTTCTTCCCTAATTACTACTCTTTATCGAGTCTTTATACGAAGATGTACCTTTTTTGGACCATTATATCGTTTGGAATACTAGCATTTGTAACTTTAAAACGGTTCCAGACTAAAAAAGATATTAATCCCACAGAAAATACAAGCATTTAGATAGTTGATTATTTCAGTTTATAATATAAAAATTCTAATAAACATATGATTAAATAAAGGCATCGACTTCCCTTCCTTGTTGATATGATTGTGAATAATTCTACTTAAACTACCATGAAAATAAGTTTCTTCAAGATTAGAAAAATGACAAAACTTAAAAAGACCCTGCTCAATCGTTAAAAAAAAGAGGAGTGCGATAATTAATAAGTCTATGGATTAGGGTTGACTGGATTAAGGTCAGTATCAGTATTGACACTTCCTAACCATTTTCATTCTCTGTGGTGAAGCGCTGATTTTTGCGCTTCATGAATGGCTAACGGGTGTTAGAGTTGAAGATCCAGCTACCAAAATTCTTGGTGGCTTTTTCTTATTCAGCTAAAGTAAGCAGTTTAGTTCAAGAAGCAATATGTTTATTACTATTTTGTTGAATATTATAAATTGTGTTAAAATTTAATTAATTTACTGAAGGGTGGGATTTAGAATGAAAATTATCATTGCTAATTGTCTAGACATTAACTTTATTGGGGTTAAATACGAGTAATTCAAATGTTTAATTGAATGCTCGTAAATTCATACAAATTTTAGGAGGAGCATTCGTGTTAAATAAACAAGGATTTAATTTATGGGCAGATGATTATGATAAAACTGTACAAGTGAGTGAAGAAAATAACCTTTATCCCTTTGCAGGATACAAACAAATACTCAATACTATTTTCAATGCAGTTATGGAAAAGAAGCACTCTAAAGTTTTAGATATAGGGTTTGGAACAGGGGTATTAACAAGTAAACTATATGAAAATGGTCATCAAATAGATGGTTTGGATTTTTCATCAAAAATGATTTCGATTGCCAAATCTAAAATGCCCGAAGCACATTTGATTGAGTGGGATATTAAAAATGGATTACCTCCTGAAATTTTGGAGAAAAAATACGACTCTATTGTAAGCACCTATACATTGCACCATCTATCCGACGAAGAAAAAATACTATTTATAATTAAACTATTATCACTTATTAAGGAAGACGGACAAATATTTATTGGAGACATTTCATTTCAGACACGAGTGAAATTGGATATTTGCCGACAAGATAATTTAGGTTATTGGGACAGTGAAGAGTATTATTTAGTTTACGAAGAAATAAAGTCCGCACTGAAGTATGAATGTAATTGCGAATTTACCCCAATTTCGCATTGTGCTGGTGTATTCGCTATCTTTAAATAAAAAGTTTTATGTTTTTTAGGGAGTAGCAATTTACAAGATTGCTACTCCTTAATACTTACAAGTATTATTCAAGTAACTGGGCGATGCTTAAAAGGCATCGCCGTTTTTGTTTAATAAACGTGGCAGATTGTGAAGTATTGTACTTAAAGTAACGGGTGCAAGAGTTAAAGAGTGGAGCTGCCATTTTGGCGGCTTTTATTTTGAGCTAACGTGGTAGGTTAGTGGAACAAGAAATTATTGGTAAAATGGATATAATACAAATGAGATTTATTATATATAGGAGAGATAAAATTGATTTCATTTTTTAGAAAACAGTTTCTTGAAGATAGAATTAAACCTATACTGTTTTTACAGTTAATCTTAGTAATCTGTGTAATAATTGTTTATTTACACACTTATAATAGGATTGATTATTTCTATTCTGGGATTTTGAACATAATAGTAGGAGTAATTTTTTTATTAAATGGTATTGAGATTTACATTCTCAAAAAAAGTGGTTATTTTCTCTGGCTAATCTTATCTTTACTTTTTTTTGTGATGGCATCCGAGAAGTTGTTCTTCAGCTAACGGGTGCAAGAGTTGAACAGTGGGATTGCTTGGCAATCCTTTTTTCTTGTGCTAAAGGGACAGGTAAAAAATTAGGCTTAGTAAAAATTCAATAATATTCCTTAAGGAATTTGTGGCTATTTTTAGTATCATTAAATCATTACATTTGCTTAAGCAAAAACTAAAATGCGAAAAATGGTGATATTTTATGGCTGAGAAATGGATTGACCTTTTCATATCAATAACAGGCAGATTTGGTATTTCCCTATTAAACAAATTTAATCGTTATAAAAGGCGAGGGCAATCTGGTTGGACATTATATGCCTCGGTGGAGGAAGTCTATAAAGGCGAACAAAAGGAGTATTCTTTTGATTGGATCAAAGAGATAGATGAAGGGTACTTTGATAGTCTTTTTGAGAATGAGGACGATGAGGAGGATTTTGAAAGTCGGATTAGAAACCAGAGTGTGAGATACATTAAGTCAGAAGAGTGTTTAAATGAAATAAGCGAAATCTGTTTCTTTTATGCCGCCCCTGATATGATATTGGAGCATAATCGTGTTCTTGTGTTTCAAGATGTAAACCCGTGGGTACTTGAAGTGATAATGAAGGAAATGGTACCCCACTATAAGGTTGTAAAACAATTTTTGGATAAGGGGAAACTTAGGGAAATACAATTATCCGAGCTAAAAGAAGAATCAAAAGAATTAATAAATGATTTGCTTTCCAAAGGGCTTTATCCTGTTGTATCTGATTTATATAGGGTGAAGACTACCACCGAATTAACAACAGGGAGTCTTAAGTTATATTCAATCAATAAGGATTTTGTTGACCCGTTGGTACTAAATGAGGACAATCGTATTCATCAATTCATTCAGAAATCTAGTTTTCAAAATAATAAACCATTGGTTCTAGAGCCTGTTGGCTGGAAATTACAAGATAACTTAAAAAATTCCATCACTATTCGTTCTTTTTGGAAAATTGCTGAACAAATGGTACTTTTGGTTAATATTGCAGATGACAGTGTCAGAGCAATTTATATTTTTGGAGAAAAATCGGAACAAGATATTTAGCTTTCAGAAAATAAAGGACATTCTTTGAAGAAAGCTTTGTGGCGTTTCTTATTGCACTACCATGAAAATAAGTTTCTTCAAGATAAGAAAAATGACAAAACTTAAAAAGACCCTGCTCAATCGTTAAAAAAAAGAGGAGAGCGATAATTAATAAGTCTATGGATTAGGGTTGACTGGATTAAGGTCAGTATCAGTATTGACACTTCCTAACCATTTTCATTCTCTGTGGTGCAGCACTGATTTTGTGCTGCATGGATGGCTAACGGGGCAGTTTAGTTCAATTAGCACTCATAATATTTAGTTAATAAAGAGGGGAGATTAATTAAAAAGAAATGTAAGAGGTGCAATATGAAACAATTTATTTTAGGCATATTTATCGTCTCAACTTTTTGTATTTATCCTTTACAATCAAAGGCAGCAACTTTCCCTTGCAGTATAGTCTTGGAACCAATAGATAAAAAACTTGAAAATGCAAAGGGCTCAGCATTAATTTATAAAGTACGGTTGCGTGAGCCCAGTTTCGTGCGAACGAATATAAGTATCCTTGGAGTTCACCTTCCTAAACCATCTTCTTTTGGCAATTACGACAGTTATGAAGGATTCGCCTTTATGCCAAGGGAAATAAGCTGGCGGTTCAGACTTTATCCTACTCCAGAAATAGATAGTCCAACTTGGGCAGGAAGATTTGATGAAATAACAGCAAAGATGGAAAATATAGAAGTGCAGGTTCGTCTCTCAAATACAAAGAATGAAAAATTGGGACCACCTATATTAAGAGGCAAGATCAATAAGTGTAAGTAACATTTAAGCTAAGGTACATTACTTCAACAATGAGGTAATGTTTTTTATTGTAGGAACTAACCATTACGCCAACTTTTCAAGAAAGCTTTCTACCAAGAAAACTTTGTGAAGATTTACACTTAAACTAACGGGTGCATTACTGGAAAAAGGTAATGCCTTTTTCTTATTCAAGTAACGAAGCAGTTTACTTGAACAACAGTTTGATTTTTGTAAATTACTATTAAGCATTGTAATAATAAAACGTATGATATAATACGGCAGCAAGACCAGCGACTTTCTGCGTCGTTGATTTTAAAATAATAGTATCCAATTCCAATTTTTTGAACAACGAAATATTTGTTTTAATAGGCATCGAAACAGTGGCTACTTGTTTATTGTCGCATTTTAAGTTACCAGCACTCGTATAATCTTTTTCAAAAAAATATTCGTGGTTATCTAATCTAAAATGATACGCTTTTTCAATTAAGTGAACTCTATGGGAAGCAATCGAAACGGTTTGTGAGGATAAATGGTCAGTCAAATTGTACCTAATGCCAGGAAACTCACAGTCTATAGTATAAAGTGGTTTCCCATACGCATTAGCTATTTTATAACTATAGGGAATGCCACCTCGTATTGAGTTGTGGACGATACGGGCAAGGAATTTATGTTGCTGTTTTCTTATTTCAAATACAGCTTCTCCTTGTTCGTTTATTATTGGTATTATTGTTGAAATATGCACCTTTTCAGGTACTTGATAAGTAAACTGTTCCATAGTTTCCCCCAGCACATTCGATTCATCATTTATTATTATATAAATAAAGTTTCATTATGAAAAGCCACTTTTATTAGCTTTCTTCTTCAACTCCCTCAGTTTAATACGATTTTCTCACGAATACTCGCTTATTCGCAGGATTTCATAACCCTTGACATCAGGTTTACGGTTAAATGAAGTGAGTTCAGGACAATTAGGCTTCGTGAAGGCATAGTGAAATAAAGGAGTAATACAAAACTCCACATTTTACCATATGATGTACATTCTCCACGCCGCCCCTGGAGGCTTTCCCTCCCATGTCTCAACGGGTCAATTGCCCTATCATTCCTTCGTCATGCCTATCCAAGGGGTGGAGGCCAGTTATGCTAACGGGATGGGTCAGTGCCCTTTTGTTGAAGAAATCTGGTACTCCGTACATATTTGAAATCCTACGAATAAGCCAACATTCGGGTAGTAAAAAGTTAACAATCACTCTTTTTTTTAGATTTATTAGAGTTACCCCTTCGGGGAAACTAGTAAGTGTTTATAAGAATCTATTTGCATCTATGCTGCTAAAGAAGTTAAAGGATGTAATTTTTCTGGACAATAGGATTCATTTCGTTTGGCTATTCCTACAAATATCCGAGCCAGTTTACCAACCAATTTCATAATTGATTTCATCTTCTTGATTTTTTTCACCTTAACATTTGAGGTGTGTAAAGCTTTAAACTCAGGGTTGTTCATGACAAGGCTCATCGTCGCTAAGTAGAGAAAACGCCGAAGTCTAGATCTTCCTCGTTTAGAAATGACAATTTGACCTTTCCACTTTCCCGAACTTGCTTCAGCTAGGTGTAATCCTGCATGACGTAGTAAAGAATTGCCATGGGCAAAGCCACTTAAATCTCCAGCTTCCCCTAATATACCTGCCAATGAAATCTCACTAATTCCTTTAATGGTAAGCAATTGATTAGCATAAGGAATTTGTTTAAGTACTTCTGTGACTTGTTTTTCAACTCTTTCGAGTTGTGTTGTTGCGAGGTCAAATTCCTCTAGTAATTGTTGTAGATGAAATTTATAAGCATCAAGTGCTTGCCTAGTGCCAATCGAACGTTTAGCTAAATGAATAAGTAATTGGGCTTTTTTTAATCCAGGTTGTCTCTTCATCAGTGACTTCCACCCGATAACAACGTTTTGAGGTTGCATTGAACGCAATTCCATTGGGGTAGGAAATAAGCGAAGGGTTGCGATTGCCCCTTTACCTTTCACGTCTTTAAAAACTTGTCGGAGCTCTGGAAAGACAACATCTACCCAACGATTTAATTGGTTGATTGAACTAACAAGACGCTTAACAATCACATCACGGTTAGACATAAGAACTCGAAGTTCTTCAAATGATTCAGAAGTTGGACGAACGATGGAATAGTAACCATTCTTCACCATATCAGCGATAACTAGTGCATCTTTTTTATCGCTTTTTGACTGAGTATTATCTCGATTCTCTTTATTCCTTTTTACATGGTACGGATTTACTGTTACTACATCAATATTCTGTTCGAAAAGCCATTTTGATAGATTAATCCAGTAATGTCCCGTAGGTTCCATGCCGACTATAGTGGTAACTAAGTTATTTGTCTTTTTTAATTTGTTAATCCAGTGCAATAAAATAGTAAATCCATCTTCGTTATTTTCAAATGTGAGAGGATCGCCGACTACAATTCCACGGAAATTCACTGCTCGAGCGACGTGAAATTGTTGAGCAATGTCCACACCAACAACGAGATGTTTATCGGAAATTCTTTCTATTAGTTGATTTTGTTTGTCTTGCATTTTAAACTTCATAGTAGGGGTTCCTCCTAAGGTTTTGAGTTAGAGTGGTGTCTATACTCATATCTTACTGAGGAGCTCCTTTTTTATCAAAGTCAATAATTAACTCTCTACAGGAATGCTAAAGGGGCAGAATAGTTGAAAAACAAAAGTACATAAATATTACAAACAAATAAGACGGGTGAAAGGAATTTAAATAATAGGAGTTCTTATAGGAGAATATGCCTTTTGTGTATAAATATAAGATGAAGGGAGGGATAAATTTATGTATGAGGCAAAAGGTTTTCAAAGTACAGACTTCGCAGAACTTATTCGGGTAGTTAATGATTTTCTTGGCTCATTAGAGGAAGGAAAGCTGATAGATGTTAAATACAATGCTGTTCCTCTTGCTGTAAGCATGCACACAGAATATGGAGTGAATCCTGATACAAAATATACGGCAATGATTATCATAAAGAAATAGTGAGCTCAATGGATTTTTCTGTATCTTGACATTTCTTACAAAAAATGTTATGATTAAAAAAGAATTATTTTTGTTCGGTGTAAAGGATTTGTAACTTTTCATCTTGATGATCACTGAGAGCAGGGATAGTATTACATTGTGTGTGTTTACACACTAGGAGGCAAAACAAATGGAAAAAGGTAATGTAAAATGGTTTAATGGCGAAAAAGGCTTCGGATTCATCGAACGTGAAGGTGGAGACGATGTATTCGTTCATTTCTCAGCGATTCAAGGCGAAGGTTACAAAACTTTAGAAGAAGGTCAAGCAGTGACTTTTGATGTGGAGCAAGGTCAACGTGGACCTCAAGCTTTAAACGTACGTAAAGCTGCTTAATTTTACAAAACAGGGAAGGCAGGCTCTTTTATGGGAGTCTGCTTTTCTTTTTTCTGTGAAACAAAGAACCCCCACTCGTAAAGGAGTAGGGGACATGAAAACAGTAAATCAAATGGTAAACCAAGTGTAGCATATAATTAAGGATTATCCTAATTTAATGAGAGTGGCTTATAAAATGACTCTTATTTTTATGAGATACTTGAAGGATATTTTCTGCTTCGATTCTAATGGACTATCAAGGCGTATTGGGTATTTATGTTAAAATAAAGATTGTGATGAATTGCACTTAAAGTAACGGGTAGCGATTGCTGAACAAGGCAGTCGCTTTTTGTGTTATTTGCACAGGAAGGTTTTATATAGAATAATAATATTAAGGTTAGTAGAGGTTTCAGAATATACGCGTGAAAATTAACCTTCCCTTTATTGGTAATCCGACACGATTCCTATTGTTTTTGCTTTTTCTGATTTTTAAAGAAAAAGTAGTTGACACTGAAAATAAATTTATGATATTATTAAAAATTTGATAAAAAATAATATATATGTTAAGGTTAAGAAGGTTACCATATATGGAGGTGGATTATTTGTTTCAAATTGGCGATAACATTGTTTATCCAATGCACGGAGTAGGTATAATTAAAGCCATAGAAGAAAAGGAAATCTCAGGGGAAAAACAACAGTATTATGTCATAAAAATGTTAATCGGTAATATGCAAGTCATGATTCCTACGGGTAAAATATTGAGTTCAAGTATACGCCCTGTTACTGACATAATTGCATTAAAACACATCATAAACATTTTTCATCATGGAGAATCAGATAGATTACTGCCGTGGAAACAAAGGTATAAAGTGAACACGGTCAAAATAAAAACGGGTAAAATACAAGAATGTACTGAAGTTGTACGTGATTTAATTCGTATGAAGAAAGAAAAAGCACTTAATACAAGCGAAAAAAAAATGTTAGATAACGCACATGAATTTTTGATTAGTGAACTGGGATTAATTAAAGGGATTACTGAAAATCAAATAAAAAGTTTCTGTTAAGGTTAATTTAAGATAATGTATTACATCTCCCGAAAATATCCTGAATTTTTTGGGAATATGTTTATTATTAAAAGTAAATCATTTCAAAGACATTCAACTTCTCCAACTCACCTTTAGAGCATTAACCTCTTTTGTTATTTCTACAATCTAATCCATTTTTATTATTTAAATTTCTTTTACGAACGTTTGAAGTTTCATCAAATAACTCGATAAAATAGTCACTTGATTTTTGCCCTGATTCACACTGGCACGGACAAGGAGCCGTAAGGATGAATGAGAGGTAGGGCTTTCATTGTTTTAGGTATACAATATATTATTTAAGTCATTATTTCTAGAAGAAAAAACAATCAATCTCACCTCTATCTTTAAGAATTTTTTACATCTACTGAGACAGTGAATAGTAATTGTTTATCTTCTTTACGTAAAAGAGAAAAACGAATTGGTAACACCATATGGTCAACTACAAAAATGGTTTCCAGACCAGGAAACCATTTTTTATTTTATTTACATAACAATAGTAAAGATTACTGGTGATGGTTTTAAATCCTTTGATGAAGGGCAACGCGTACAATTTGATATTCTAAAAGGACAACGTGGCTCTCAAGCAGAAAACGTTTCTAAAATTTAATTGATCTCCTACCCCTTTGTAAATATGAACTCTGATCATAGGGGGGACCAAGCATAATCACCGCTTTGTACTTGAGTATACTTTTGTCATTTCCTTTTACTTCAATGGTTTCCCCGAATAATGGGACGAGGGGACAGGTCCCTTGTCCCATGAGACTACTTGTCCAATACTCTATCCCTAGCAACTTTTCTCGAACGAGTAAGTTGCCATCTAGAAGAACAAAGGAACCACCCACTCTCCACAAGAAGATACTATAAAAAGGTCCCGTATTAATAGATCCAATAGTAGCTTTTTCTTGTTCCTGTTAAAGGAGATATTATTGATGACCCAGATTTTGATTCAAGATTTCATAATGGATATAAGGTTGTAAAAGTTACCCTAAATTATGAGACAAATGAATGCTATGTATCTCTACATCCACTTGCAATTGAATTAGAGGAAATTAGTATCAATGACTATATAGAAAAATTTGTAGCACATGAATGGCGTATTGTTTCAAAAGAAGAATTATTAACCTGCTAAATGAGAAAGATTCACCGCATACCACTGCATGTTATTGAAGTAACGGGCAGCATTCCTGTAATGAAGAAGTATGAGGTTTGAACATAAAAAAGCCCCTTGGTATGATATGAGTGTCCAAAGCTTAGCGGCAAAAAGGACAACATTCATAATACCAGGAGGCTATTAAAATGAATTATAACCAAAATGAAAAGATTGCTCAAATTACTTATCAAACATTAATTATAGGTGTTGATATTGCTAAATACAAGCATGTGGCAAGAGCCCAAGACTTTAGAGGTTTAGAATTTTCAGCACCCTTATACTTTGAAAATACAAATTCTAGCTTTAACTGTTTCATAGAGTGGATTAAAAAGTTAATGGACCAAAACCAAATGGAAAAAGTTATTGTAGGAATGGAGCCAACAGGTCATTATTGGCTTAATTTAGCTCACTTCCTTAAGGAACACAATATTAAGTTTGTAGTCGTAAATCCTATGCATGTAAAGAAAAGTAAATAATTAGATGATAATTCTCCAACTAAAAATGATGTAAAGGATGCGAGAGTTATTGCACAGTTGGTCAAAGACGGGAGATATGCTGAACCTAATATTCCACAAGGAGTATATGCAGAACTTCGAGTGGCTCGAAAAATACGTGATCTCTTATCTGTTGATCTTCAAGCAGTACAAGGACAAATCCATAATTGGATAGATCGCTACTTTCCAGAATTCCTAACCGTTTTTAAGGATTGGGAAGGTAAGGCTGCAATACAATTATTAAAACTAAATTTATTGCCACATGAATTAGTGAATCTCACGGAACAAGAGATACTTGAACACCTTCGAAAAGCTGTTAAACGTGCAGTGGGACTCAGTAAAATAAAAGAACTAAAGCAGGTGGCCATGTTTTCAATTGGCATTCGTGAAGGTTCGGATATGGCTAAATTAGAGCTTCGCACATTAATAGATAAATATGAACTCATTATTGAAAAGTTCGAAGAACTGGAATTTAACATAGATTCACTTCTTGAACAAATTCCAGGTGTTGAACAAATGCTGGCCATAAAGGGTATCGGGAAGGATACGGTTGCAGGGTTTTTCTCAGAGGTAGGAGACCTAAGTAACTACTCCCATCCAAGGCAGATTATCAAATTAGCTGGGCTTAGTCTAAAGGAAAATACATCTGGAAAGCACAAAGGACAAACCAAAATTACTAAGAGAGGCAGGAAGACTTTAAGAGCTCTCCTCTTTCGAGTAGCAATGCCTTTGGTGGCTAAAAATACTGCTTTTAAGGCTTTACATGAGTATTTTACAAAACGCCCAAATAATCCTTTGAAGAAGATGCAATCTCTAATCGCAATATGTAATAAGCTCATACGTATTCTGTTTACCATCGGTAAAAAGCAGTGTGAATTTAGTGAAGAACGTATGTTAAGGGACATTCCTCATATAGCGGTATTACAGAAAGTAGCTTAATTTTCTTGTGATTGAAATTAATTAGTAGGTTAATTGTTTTAAACATTTGAAGCACGGATTAGTCAGTAAAACAACTAAAATACGGGCATGGACCCTGTCGGGCAGCATGACTGACATCCACCTCATGGAAAGGTTGGACGAAGGAATTTTGGAGCGAAGACTCTGTGAGATATGGGAGGGTTAACCTCCATGAGTAATGTGGAGATCCACCAGTGCAACCATACTTTAACTAGTTATCCACTTTTTGGATGAGTGGGGTTTGGTAGCTATCAGTCGCTTTTTCACTTTGTTCCCAAAATTATCCTTAAATACACCATTATTCCAATTATCAAATGAATATTAAAACAGACTACTACGTAATTTGGAGAAAATGAGAGAAATCGGGAGATTTTCCTTTCTATATAGAGGGAGTTTAGTTGAACATAATTTAG